>JBKJSI010000091.1:0-2568 GCA_046595915.1 Pirellulaceae bacterium | reverse complement strand
GGATTTTCGCCGTGGCGCATCAAGACAGCACCGCCGGTCACTTCATTTCCGTCTTTCTCATACACGCTTCGACGAAATTGCGTGCCAAGCTGCACGGTCGCCACGTTCTTCACAAAGATCGGCGTGCCGCGAATTTCTTTAAGAACGGTGTTTTCGATATCGGACTTATCGCGAATCCAGCCGACACCGCGAACGATGTATTCGGCGTTGTTTTTCTGAACGACGCCGCCTCCTGCGGGCATGTTGCTCCTTGATACGGCTGCGTAGAGTTCGCCGAGCGTTAGATCGTAAGCACGCAAATCCTCGGGGCGGACATCGATCTGATATTCCAAAGGCAAGCCGCCGACCACGGCTACGTCCGCTACGCCCGGCGCGGCGTTGAGCTGGGGAGCGATATAGAACTTGTTAAGCGCCCAGAGGCGACCCGCATCGAGCGTGCTGTCCTTCGACGGCTCGACCGTATACCAAAACACTTGGCCGAGCGCCGTCGCATCGGGCGCAAGGTAGGGCACGACTCCAGCAGGCAGGTAGGTATTGGCTTGAGCGAGCTTTTCGGTAACGCGCTGCCGCGCAAAATAAAAGTCGATCCCTTCGTCGAAGATGATCGTGATCATCGAGAAGTTGAATTCCGATGACGATCGAACCGCTTTGACACCCGCCAAACCTTGCAGCTTGCGGGAAAGTGGGTAGGTGACTTGATCTTCGATCTCGCGAGGGCTGCGTCCCATCCAGTCGGAAAACACGATGACTTGGTTTTCGCTTAAATCGGGAATCGCATCCATCGGCGTGTGGAGCGTCGCGTAGACGCCCGCAATCGTCATGGCGAGCCCAATGATGAGCACCAGAAATCTGTTTCGGATTGATAATTCGATAATCTTCTCAATCATGGAGCGACCTTCCCTGCGCGTAATGCGCGGACACGATCCACGGTAGCGGCCGCATTTTTCTTGGCGGATTTTTCGCAACCTTCACAGCACAGGAAAACCGTCTCGTCATTGAGGATCAACTTGATCGGGACGCCCATTGAACCGAGTCGACTATCCTTCGAGATCGGGCAGAATCGCTGTTTTTCAGCGAGTGCTCGATCGGCATCGGATAGCTTGCCGAGTTCGGCAGTGATTTCCTTTTCTTCGGCGGATAGTTCGGTTGGCGGAGCCTTTCCAACGGTCGCTTCTGGAGCTGAGTGTTTGTGCTGCGTCTTTGACTTCTCAAGGATCTTCGCGGGATTCTCTTGGGCTTCTGCCCTACAGCCAGCACAGCAAATAAATACATCTTGTCCTTCGAGAGTGAGCTTGATGGGCACTCCCATCGAACCGAGACGACTATCTTCTAGGATCGGACAAAATCGCTGAGCCTCTGCCTTTTTGCGATCTTCTGCGGGCAGCTTGGCTAATGCCGCGTTGATCTTCGCATCAGGATCTTCGGGTGTGGTTCCGCGAACGATGGTGCTTGTTGGTCCCTTGGCTCCGCTGCTGCCTCCGAAATAAATCGAACCGGCAGCCGGATTGAGCCGTGTCTCCGCATCCACCAGAAACGATCCGCTGGTCACGACCTTCTCGCCCAACTGGACGCCGCTAAGCACCGGATAGAAATCGGCTCCTTCCGCGTTCGTCATGCGTGGACCGAGCTTTACTTCAACGCCTTCGTATACGCCGGGCAGCGATTCGCGGTAAACGATCTTTTGGCCACCGGTATCAATCACGGAACCCTCGGGAATCGCCATTACTTCTCCGACGCCGAGCCGCTGCGTTTGCTCGTCATTCTTGGAAACGGACTGACTAATTGCAGCAACCTCGCTTGGCGCAACTCGAAGTTTGATATTCGCTGTGCTTCCTGGTCGTAGTTTGTGGCCCGGATTGGGTAATTCAATCCGAACGGTGAGCGTGCGTGTTTGGTCGTCGATATGGGGAAAAATGAAGCGCAGGCGACCGCGAAATTCTTCATTGGGAAACGATCTCGTCGTTGCAATTACTTCGGGACCATCCTTGATATCGCCGCCGCCAATTTGATTCATGGGCAGAAAGGTAATGTCATCTTCATAAACCTGCGCCTGAATCCAGACGGTCGAAAGGTCGACCACATCGTAAAGCGGCATCCCCTCCTGAACATATTGGCCTTGTTTGACATATTTACGGATGATGTGTCCGCTCATAGGAGAGCGGATCTTCAAATGGGTGTTTGCCTTGCCCGAGGAGAGAATCTCATCGATCTGGTCCTTGCTGATGTCAAGCAACTCCAGTCGCGTGCGCGCATCGCTCAAGAGTGCGCTGTTGTTCGCTTTCTTGGCTTGCAGAAGATTCTGCATCGTTACCACGAGGTCGGGGCTGTAGATCGAGGCGAGAATATCGCCAGCATTGACCATTTGGCCGGTTTCATTGGCAACTAACTCGTCGATTCGCCCATTCACGCGGGAAGACACGGTGGTTTGGCCGTGTTCATTGAATTCAATCGTGCCGACGGCATTTACTCCCTGCGCGAGCGAAAGATATTTCACTTCCCATGACTGAACTCCGGCTAAGACAACTCGGTAGGGGCTGAGTTGCACGCGGTTCACGACGCCGTCAGGAA
>JBKJSI010000868.1:0-6042 GCA_046595915.1 Pirellulaceae bacterium | reverse complement strand
CGATTGCTCCCTGCCGAATTGACCGTCCTTCAAAGACGCTCATTCGGCGGCGCAAATCCCGTGCCAATTCCGGAGATGTCTTACAGTCCAAAGGAGGACTTGTGTATAAATGACAGGCTTTAAACCCAGCCTGTAAATCAAGCGACTTGACAGGCAGCGCCCGCTCTCGTCTCTTATCGCTCGCCGCCAGGCTAAACCTCTCCTGCCCTTGAGTTCACACCATGGTCCTCGATCACGGCTCCTCGTCGCCTACCGAAAAGGCCGATCCAGCAACCGAAGCTCGAAACTCGCGAATTGGCCTCGTTCTCTTTTTCCTTTACGCCGTGGTTTACGCCGCCTTCGTGATCCTCGCCGCCTTTCGGCCCGATTTGATGAAGTTAACACCGCTCTGGGGCGTCAATGTCGCGATCCTCACCGGCTTCGGCTTGATCATCGGCGCCTTTCTCCTTTCGATCCTCTACGGCTGGCTCTGCCGTTTCGCCGCACCAGCATCGACAGCTAAGGCTTCGAGCGGAAAGGGGAGCGCCTAATGGATTACTCCAATTCCGCCTCCCCGATCGCCATTACCATCTTCCTCGTCTTCGTCGCGCTGACCCTCGGCCTCAGTTTTTACTTTGCCTCCAAAGCCAAATCCTCCACCGGCTTCTTCGCGGCTGGCGGCGGCATTCACTGGTTCGTCAATGGCGTCGCCTTCGCGGGTGACTATCTTTCCGCCGCTTCCTTCCTCGGCATCTGCGGCATGATCGCTTTCTATGGCTATGACGGCTTCCTCTATTCGATCGGCTACCTCGCCGGCTGGATCGTCGCCCTCTTCGTCGTCGCCGAACCGCTCAAACGCATGGGCAAGTTCACCTTCGCCGACGCGCTTGACAGCAAATTCCAATCGCGCGGCATCAAACTCGCCGTGGCCATCAGCACGCTCGTCATCAGCATCTTTTACTTAATCCCCCAAATGGTCGGCGCAGGCGCACTCATTAAACCCCTCCTCGGCTTCGAAGCCTGGCAAGGCGTGGTCATCGTTGGCGCCGTGGTCACGCTGATCGTCGCCACCGCTGGCATGGTGAGCACCACCTATGTCCAATTTCTCAAAGGCTCGTTGCTAGTCATCTTCAGCCTTGTCCTTACGATCTTGATCCTGCAGCGTGGTCTCAAAGTTGATGCGCCAGTCACGGGGCCAACCGCCACGCAAGAGTTAATCGTCTCCGCCGACGGCAAAAAAACCGTCAACGGCAAACCCCAAGGCAGCGGCGAAGGCAAAGGGGACTTCTGGACAGTCGGGCATGTGCAAAAACTACCGGGCGGCAAGACTGAAACCGGGCCGCTGGGGCCAATGGAATACCTCAGCACGATTCAGCAAAGTGAAGTGATCCTCTGGTCGGCGGGAAAAACGACTACGGATGCCGATGGAAGTAAACGAACGATCTACACCCCGCGCGTCGTCTCCGGCGCTGAAGTCCTCAGTCCCGGAAACCTTCCCGCTTTCAAAGGCATTCGTTCCGAGAAGACGATCGACAAACTCAACTTCCTCTCGCTCATGCTCGCGCTCTTCTGCGGCACCGCATCGCTTCCGCATATCTTGATTCGCTACTACACGGTCAAAGACCAAGCCTCCGCCCGTAAGAGCACGATCGTCGGCATCGCGAGCATCGGCTTCTTTTACACACTAACGCTCTTCATCGGCCTCGGCGCCATGACCTCGGGCTCGCTCGATGTCACCAACAGCAACATGGCCGCCCCACTCCTCGCCAAAAGCTTCAGCCCCTGGCTCTTCGCGATCATTTCCGCAATCGCCTTTACAACCGTCCTTGGAACCGTCTCCGGCCTGATCATCGCCGCCGCCGGCGCTGTCGTTCACGACCTCTGCGGCAGCGTGCTAGGCCTGCAAATTCCCGATCACTCCAAAGTCCGCCTCGCCAAAATCGCCTCGGTGGTCGTCGGCGCAATCGCCATCGTCCTAGGCATCCTCTTCGAAAAGATGAACGTCACCTACCTCGTCGGCTGGGCCTTCAGCATCGCCGCCAGCGCGAATTTGCCTTCGCTCGTCATGCTCCTCTTCTGGAAGGGCACCACCAAACAAGGCATCATCGCCGCCGTCACGATCGGCATGCTCTCATCGCTCGGCTGGATCTTGCTCTCCGGCGACACCTACAAAGACATCTACGGCCTCGATCCAACAACCGCCATCGTCCCCTTCAGCCAGCCCGGAATCGTGACCATTCCGCTAGGGTTTTTGGTGCTGATTGGGGTTTCGCTTATTACGGGCAAGAGTGTCAATTCAACGAGCAGCGAAGAAAGATGAAAACTGATTTTCCAAGAGGTGGCTATGCCGATTTCTTTGGGTCACGGGTAACACCAGCGATGAGCGAGAGCACAATCGATTTTACTTCTGCTCGCCCAAGGATCTTTCCAACTTTCTCAACGAATTCTTCTGGTGTGCCGCATACCCACTCGTTACGCACCGACCTTCCGAGGCTCGTAATGGCCATTGCAGGCCCACGAATCGAATGGTCTGGGCCTTCGACGTAATAACTCTCTCTAAGGTAGTTCGGGAGCGTAAATGTTGGTGGCATTATGCTGGCAGGGTATTCAAACTCAAGTTGGTGCTGTGCCGACAAAAGGCGGATTCGCTTTTGTGGCGAAGCAAGATCGAAGTCGATGATTACGCGATCTTCGACCACGCTTCTTGTAACGATTCCATCTACGATTCCCTGCGTCCGTTCCCTAAGGTATGCCCCCTGTACGCGCAGTATTTGCTCAGGAGTGAGTACTTCGGCTGATTTAATGTCTTCCGGCCACAAGTCTTGAAGAACAGTCGCCATTTGATTATCCCCGGCGCAAGGAATGAAGTTGGAATAGAACTGGGAAGTGATCCGAGCCGATTTCCGGATCAGGGCGGCCTCGAGAGGTGGCCAAACTCCTCCCGTTTACCGTCGTTATTATTCTAACATTTTCTCGCCACCAGGGAAAAACCGCCGGGCGAAGCAGAACCTGATCGAAAACGTGCCATTTTAGTGTGGAATGGCGACCGCCGCCTGGGTAATAGTAGGTTCCGGGCGGCCCCTCGGTCGTATCACCAAAAAAACGCCACATTGGATTGTACAGGAATGGGTATTCAATGCCTTGAAAGATTTGGCTTCCTTCACGCACGCATTCTTTAGTTGTCAAAGCATGCAGTGAAGATGCGCCAATGACATTCGATTCAAAAGGGCTCATGTTGAGATCCCCTACGACGATTGATCGCTGATGCCCTTTGGCGGCCTCGCAAATCCTTAAATCTTTCGAAAACAACATTGCCTCATGCAATTGATCATCTGAGTCGCTCCAAAGCTTGCTTCGAAAATGCACAACACCGAGCAAAAATCTTTCGTCATCAAAATTGAATTCGAGAATTGATTGCCGAGAGGCCTCAAATCCTTGAAACTCCTTCAGTTCAATTTTGCGATTGCAGTTGAATACTCGCAATTCTGAAGTGGTCAACTCAGTGAGTTCGTAAATACGCCGGCCGATTGGAGCAATCGTTCCTTTAAGCGATTCACCGTCTACAGCTGGCTCTGCCAGCGCTACAACGTCAACTCGATGCTCTTTGCAGAGGCCAGAAAGAATTTCGTGGCGATCTTGCGATCGCATATTCCAAAATAGGAATGTGAGTTTGGCCATGTACACAAACAGTGGTGTTCACCGAGCTTACTTGGATGGCCCAAGATAATTCGTGCTTACTGCATTTGCAACACAGAAGCGACACAATCATTCCACCTCATGCACCACCAGTACATTGTGCGCCCGCTTAATGTACGACCCACCCGTAATAAACACCAGCACATCTCCCTTCTTCAGCGCACCCGCAGCAATGCCTCGCTCGCCAATTTGGCGCCGCAACTCCGGCGGATCATCAACCGCCATCCCCGACATCGGCGTGATCCCCCACAGCAAGCACATCTGCCGCAGCGTCTGTTCATTGTCGCTGATGCCAATCGTGGGAATCAGATCGCGTTGCTTTGCCTTGATGCGCGCCGTGGCGCCAGACTTGGTAACAATCACCACCAACTTGGCGTGCAATCGCTCGGCGATATGAGCGGCCCCTGAGCAGACCGCGATCGTGACGGGATTTACTTCGTCGAGGATCTGCGCCTGTTCACCCTGCGGCGGCGGCTTGGAAACGTAATAATCTTCCGTGATCGCCATGATGCTGTTCATCATCGCGACCGCCTCGATCGGAAACTGGCCGATCGCCGTTTCACCCGAGAGCATACAGGCATCGGCGCCATCATAAATCGCATTGGCGACGTCCGTCACTTCCGCTCGAGTCGGACGGCGATTCTGCTGCATACTATCGAGCATCTGCGTCGCGACAATCACTGGCCGCCGCCACTTCTGGCACATCGCAATGATCCGCTTCTGAGCGACCGGCGTCTCCGCCACATCGATCTCCACTCCTAAGTCGCCTCGCGCCACCATCACGCCGTCCGCCGCTTTGACCACCTCTTCCAAATTATCAAGCGCCTCCCGCTTTTCGATCTTCGCGATGACATACGCTTCCGAATTCGCCGATCGCAAAAGTTCCTTCAGCGCCACGACCTCGCGCGGCGAGCGTACGAAGCTAAGGCTAACAAAGTCAATCTTTTGCTGTGCCGCCCATAGCGCGTTCTCGCGATCTGCTTCCGTCATTGAGGGGACGCTGAGCTTGGCGCCAGGAAGATTGATCCCTTGACGACTTCGCAAGATCCCCGCGCCTGTCACCTTGCAGTGCACTGCATCTTTCGAGACCTGCGTGACCACCATCGATACCGTGCCATCCGCCAACAGCACCGGATTGCCAACCGACAAATCATCCACCAGTCGAGCGTAGGTACTGGAAAGTTCATTCGCCGCCTTCGGTTCACCGCGAACAAAGATAAACTCCGCGCCTGTCTTGCACTCGAGCGGATCTTGCTGAAGTTGCCCTAGGCGAATTTTGGGACCGGCGAGGTCGACCAAAATTCCCACTGGCCGTCCTGCGGCAACCGACGCGGCACGAATATCATCGACGACCGCCTGATGCTCATCCCTCTTGCCATGCGCCGTATTGACGCGAAACACATCGACACCGGAATTCAGCAGTTCAAGTAAGACCTTCGGGTCGCGACAGGCGGGGCCGACGGTCGCCACGATTTTGGTTCGGCAGCGATCGAGAAATGCGGGTTTGGTCATGGGAAATGTTGCCAGTAGTGAATGGCGAGTGATTTGAGCAGCGATGTTTTAGCTGATTTTGCCGCTTGCGCAAAAGGTCGTCTCCCCAAGGCCCTCCTTTCCGTTAGGATTTTGCTGGAAAATGATTTGACGCGAATCGTGTACTAGGCTTGGCATTCTCTCGAACTCGAAAGCAGAGCCGCGATGAGTGAAGCAGTCTCGCCGCCGCCAACCAAGTCAAAGCGGCCGTTGGCGCCCCTCATCGGCCTTGTCATCGTGATCGGCATCGTAGCGACCTTCTTCCTCTTCCGCTCGCCAAACGAACCCGTCACCCGCGATCGCCTCACCAAGGCCCGCGAACTCTGGCTCAAAAACGAATCCCAAAATTACGATCTCGAAGTCACCGTCAGCGGTCGCCAAGGCGCAACCTACGAAGTGCGTGTCCGCGATGGAAAAGTCACCGAAGCCCTGCGAAACCACGTTCCCCTCAAACAAGAACGCACCTTCCGCACCTGGAGCGGCCCCGGGATGTTCGACACCATGGAGACCGATGTCGATACACTGGAATTCGCCCTCGCCAATCCCAATGACCCCAAGCGAACGATGCTCACCCTCAGGGCTCACTTCGACGACAAAACAGGTCTGCCGATGACCTACCTCCGCTCCCAGTGGGGAACGAACATGGATGTTTCCTGGAAAGTCACCCGCTTCGAGCCCAAGTAGTTCCGTATGTTGCCATAGGATTGTTGACGGGTGCCTGGGGCTGTCATTTATACACAAGTTCATCCTTGTTCTTGCCGAATGCTGCCCAGGCGAGGGAGAAGTCGAGGACGCGGCGTAGTCCGGTCCAGATCACTTGCGTTCCGGGCGGCGGCT
>JBKJSI010000114.1:0-2536 GCA_046595915.1 Pirellulaceae bacterium | reverse complement strand
GCGGCGGACATCTTTAGCTTGGGCGTGATCCTTTACGAGCTTCTCACTGGCGTGCGTCCCTTTTCCGGCACCGCGACGGAAGTGATTGGTCAAATTCTGCACGTCGATCCCAAAGCCCCATCGCAAGTTCGCGCAGGGATCGATTCACGGCTGGAAGCCGTATGCAAGAAAGCCATGGCAAAGGACCCTGCATTGCGATACGGGTCAATGAAGGAACTCATCACGGCGATCGACGCTGTGACACGAAGTGAGGATTTTGCTAGTCCCTCCAGCGACGCGGACCGAACGATTGAAATGCGCAAGGACAAGAGGGAGTCGGCTAGCGACAACCAAAAGCTGGCGGAGGTCTTTGCGGTGTTGTCGGCGGATCGAAAAGCAACGGCGGCGGCGGTGGAACGGGCGGTTGCCAAGCATAAAACGCCGACTTGGCTACTGATCGCATTGGTTGTTCTGATGCTCGGGGGATTTAGTCTGCTGGGCGGCCTTTTCTTCTTCGTTCGCAAAGGCACGGTCAATGTGATTGTGCAAGTCGATGTGGATATCAACGACCCGTCATTGTCGTTCTTGCTCGACGGCAAACCTTTAGAGGGAGCCGCTCTTGCAGCGCCCATCGAACTAAAGCCCGGCGAACATGAATTGGTAGTCAACAAAGCAGGCGCGCTATTCAAACGCTATCGATTTGACGTGGGCAAGAGGCAGAGTGACCCCGTCGTCGTCCAGAATGTGACTCTCAAGGGCCTTTCGGAGGCGGAGTTGCTCAAACGCCTACAAGGTCGCTGGATCGCGATCGAACAATCCCGCGGCGGGGCCAAATTGGACGGACAGGAATTAAGAGCCGAAAATAAGGTCATGACGATTAGCGATCGTCGATTTTCAATTGCATACCAATTGCCACAAAATCGCTTTGTTCGAGGGGAAGAAAAGGGAACGATTTCGCGTGTCGATTCGAGTGACTCACCCGCTGAAATCGATATGGTCTTTGAACGGGGCTCGGCGGCGCCAATCACGTTTAAGGGCATTTTTGAACTCGATGACGATCGCTTGCTTCATTGCTATCGCAAATGCACTTCGGAACAGGCGGATTGCGCCCGACCCGTTGATTACACCACCGTGAAGGGGGAAGCGATTTTTCACGTGGTTTATGAAAGAGCGAAGAATGAACCGGTGAATACCGTGGACGACTTAAAGCAACTCCAAGGCGAGTGGGAGACGGTGACCGAGGAGCTCAAGGGCGAGCCAATCGAGGAGAACCGCATCCGGCAAATGGGCAAGACGATCAGGTTTGAGGATAACCGCATGGCCTTCCATCGGGCGAATGAAAATGGGGTCCGGATTTTCAGAGCGGGGACCATTCAGCTCAATCAAAACGTAAGTCCGAAAACATGGGATTTCAGTGGAACAGATTACTCTGGCAAGCCGATTGTCTTTCGCGGACTTTACGAATTGAACGGCGATTCACTCCGCTTGGTTTATGACTCCAAGCTGGTGGGCGAAGGCGATCCGGTTCGTCCGACGGAGTTCCGCACGGCTCCAGGGATAACGACTCTTATCACGATAGCCAAGCGGCGAACGCGATTGTCTGCCGATGACGGTTTTGTGCCCCTATTCAACGGCAAAGATCTCTCTAATTGGCGATCACCCGATGGCGAAATTACCAATTGGAGGGTTGAAGATGGCTCGATGGTAGTTATGCCGGTGGTCCAACAAATGCTTCGCAAGGACTCGGCTCTCACCAAGGAAGATTTTCCGCTCGATTTCGAACTACACGCCGAGTTCTGGTTGCCGAAGGAACCCAATAAAAACGACCAAGCCCGAAGCAACAGCGGAATTTACTTGCTCGGGCGTTATGAAATCCAGATTTGCGACAGTTACGAAAATCCGATCAAGAACCCAATGCAAGCCTGCGGCGCGCTCTACAACCAACTTGGGGTCTCGGAGAATGCCAACTTACCGCCAGAGACATGGCAAGCCTTCCACATCACTTTCCGAGCGCCTCGATTCGATGCGAGTCAAACACTAACAGAACCCGGCAGACTTACCGTGGTTCTCAATGGTAAGACTGTCGTCAAAGATGCCGTCGTTACATCGAAAGAGACGGGGGGTGCAACGAACAGCAACTATGGCAAACCAGGCCCCATTCAATTACAGGCGCACGGCTCGGCAGTACGATTTCGCAATCTTCGACTTCGACCATTGAAGGATCAGGCGGAAATGGGTTTTGTTCCGCTATTTAACGGCAAAGATCTCGCCGGCTGGAAAAAGCACCTTAATAATGGGGAGCAACCGCCCGCCCCATGGTCTGTTGATGCGGAGCGTCAGGTCATCGTCGCGAGAGCGCTTGGTCGACCCGGCGGAGGACACAGCTGGCTTGAGACCGAGAAGAAGTTTGGCGACTTTGAGTTGTCACTCGAATGGAGGTTTCCGCCTGGCGCAAGTATTGGCGTGAATGGCAGTGGAGTCGTCGTACTCGCCAACGGCTTGAACAAGATCAACTTCGATCCGAAAGGCATTGAAATCGACTTTCGAAAGAGCCGAA
>JBKJSI010000716.1:0-4122 GCA_046595915.1 Pirellulaceae bacterium | reverse complement strand
CTGAAATCCAATGAACTACCTGTGGAAGTGGAGTACGAGCATGGTGTGCTTGGTTCCTAATTGAAACTGAATGCCCTCGTCGGTCACCTCGATACCTTCGAGCGGAAACTGCGAGATCACACCATGCTCGTACTCCACTTCCACAGGTAGTTCATTGGATTTCAGCAAGGGCTCTGCTTTGCGGAGGATTTGGGCTAGTTTGGCGGTCTCTAGTCGGTGCTGAAGATCGTTCGCGACCCACACTTGCAGGACGCATTGGGTGGTCGAGCGTACTTTGCCGCCGCAATCGATGAAATCTTTTTGCACCCGGCCGACTTCGGTGACGTGGAAGTGCGCGGGGACGGTGGTTTGATCGGGCAGGACGATTTGAATCTCGGAGTTGGGATTCGACTCAAGTGACGTGAGAAGCTGGTTGACGTTCATGCTTTACTCCAATGCAATAGCAAATCGCGACGGCGAATAACGCGCCGCCGAACGGCGCGGTGAGATAGATCCATAAGAAATTCAGTTTTCCAGATATCAAAGCGGGAGCGAGTGAGCGGGCAGGATTCATCGACGAACCGCTAATGGGCCCGGCGAAGAGAGCTTCGAGCGTGATGACCGCGCCAATGGCGACGCCTGCGAAGGCGACCTTCTCTTTCGAGCCGGTCGTCGAAAGCAAGATCACCAGCATGAGGAGCAGCGTGAGAAAGAACTCGAAGAGGAGCGATTGCAGTGCGCTCCCGGAGGGGAGGGAGGCGCCGAGCGTCGGATGATCGGGAAAGAGAATGCGTAGCGAGCCGCTTGCCGCGAGAGCGCCGAGGCATTGACTGATGATGTAAGGCGCGAGGAGTCGTCCTTCAAAACGTTTGGCGCAGAACAGCCCGAGGCTCACGGCGGGGTTGATGTGAGCGCCGGAGATATCGCCGAGCGAGTACACCATCGCCATCACGATGAGGCCCCAGGTCAGCGCGACTCCGACGTGCGTGACGGCGCCGCCATAAAGGTCGTTGATGATCATCGAGCCCGTGCCGACGAAAACGAGGGCGAACGTTCCGGTTGCTTCGGCGGTGTATTTTCGCCAGTCGTCGCGATTCATTCGCAGCGCCCTCGCTTCTCACTGACCTCTTCCATCAAGCAGAGGCCTTGATCGAGCAGCGAGCGAACGCAGAGATCGACGACGCGGTAATGGATGTTATTGCCATCGCGGCGGGAGGCGATAATGCCGAGATCGGAGAGCCGCTGAAGTTGATTGGAGACCGCTTGCGGCTTCATGCCGAGCGAGGTGGCGAGATCGGTCACGCAGAGTTCATCGGCCCGCACTAAGGCGTGCAGAAGCCGGAGGCGTGTATCGTTGGCGAGGACTTTGAAGACGGCGGCTAGGCCGCCGGCCTGAATCGGATTCAGGAGCGGGCGCTCTTTGAGCGCGGGTTTTTCGCAGCATTTCGCTGGTTTGGTGGCTTTGGTTTTGACGATCATCTTGCTTCTCCACAGTTACACTATGCAGTGTAACTGTGGAAGTCAAGGTGAGTTTGCCGAGAGTCGTGCTAAATGAGCCACCCGTCTTAAACAACTTGCCACTATTTACGGTAGCGGGGCTGCTTTGATCTTCCAGGTATCGCCCGACTTTTCGAATTCCCATTCGGGTTCGCCGGCTACGGTTCCGGCGGGCTTTTCGAGCTTGAGTTTGCACTTGGCGGTTGTTCCGCTCACAGCAGGAGCGCCATTGGCATAGTACAGGTAGTCTTTGTACTTCGCGGCGGTCGCTGCATCGGGGGGAGTGACCCAGAGCTTGGCGAACTTGGCGGGATCTTGTGCGGAGTCGGTGAGGCTTGTGATTACCGCCGTCACTTGCACGTTTTCGACCTGTGAAGTTCCGCCATCGACCGCTTTCGTTCCGCAGCCGACCATCAGGGCAAGCAGGGCTACTGATCCGAATCTTATTAGCTGACTCATTGCTATTTTTCCTATCGTTCTTGTCAGACGCTTCGACGCAAAAAGAAGGGCCGCTCCGCAAAGAGGAGAGCGGCCGACATTCACACTTCGCAACAGTGATCGATTAAGGCATGTTGAAGACGGCGCCGTCGCTGCGGCCCGCGAGCCACTTGCAAACTATCGCGTCGGTGCCATCCGCAAAGAAGCGGACCGAGCCATCGCCCATCGTGCAATTCACGCCGCCGGGATGGAACGCAAAGGGCTCATCATTGGGACCGCAGTTGTTGGTTGACCAAGGGCAAATCCCGGGAATACCGCCGATGGGAGACTTGTTGTTATTGAATCTGGCGATGCGCGCTTGGGCGGTCGTAGCGTTGCTTGCGCCGGAGAATCCGTTGGTGCAAGTGTCTGGGTCGGCCCAAGCAAAAACACGACGACCATCGGAGCCGCCGGTCCAAGGAGATGGTTCCGCTGTGGCAACCGGAGAGGGGCGGGCGGAAATCGCGCCGAAGGCTTGAACGGATGGACCCGATCGGGAGGCATCTTCGATGCAAAGAATGGTGTTCGTTGTTCCATCGGTGGTGCCCGCGAAAGTTGCGTTGTCGCAATCGAGCATGCCTTTGCGGACCTGCAGGAGCCATGCGGCCCCGCCGGTGGGAACGGTTCGCTGCTTGTAGAGGGAATCACTTGGATCTTCCATGACGTCCGTCAGGTCGATGAACATGTAATCAAAGCCGGCATAACCGTAGACAGGGTCGCGGTCTTTTCCGCCGACGGGGCTGGAAGGGCAGATATAGCTTGGAATCAAGGTTTTTGCAGCAAGCTGACCGGTTGGCCAAGCTGGGTCTGAATAGTGTCGGCCCTTGGCGTTGCGGTGAAGGAGCGCGCCGCCGGAGCAAGTCCAGCCATTGGCGCCGAGCGCACAGCCGAATTGGTCAGGCGTCGATGTTTGCTCAAACATGTCATACACCGGCTGCTGTTCCATGTAAGGCAGCATCTGGGTGCCGACGGAGTGAATCATGTAAGGCGTCGTGGTCGAGCCAGTCGAACCGCATTGACCCGAGTGCGGGAGTTTGTTGTAGGTCGAATGGAAATTGTGGACCGCCAAGCCAATTTGCTTCATGTTATTGCTGCAAGACATGCGACGGGCCGCTTCGCGGGCCGCCTGTACCGCTGGCAACAGCAGCGAAACGAGAACCCCAATGATCGCAATAACGACGAGGAGTTCGACGAGAGTGAAGCCGCGCTTGGCGGCCGCCGAACGAGAACGGACCATGAACAATGCCCTCAAAATGGATTGGCGAAGCGCGTCAACAGGGTTTGCGCCTCGGTAGAGCACAGAAACTAGCTTCGCAAAATGAAGAACAAAGTCGATTTGTGTTAAGACTCGAAGAATCTATTCCCTAGGGCCTGCGAAAAGAAATCTTAAGGGTGCGCGCTAGACCATAATGCGAAATTCAGCCTAGCTTCTTAAGGGACCTAGCGGGGCGTTCCTTCACACAAATAGGCGTCTAGGCTTCGCTATTCCTTCTTGGATTCCACACGATCGGACGAGGTGTGGTCATGCACGATCAACCATGAGCCATCGATTTTTCGCCAGACGAGTGAAAAATTTCCGCCGATCGGTTCTTTGCGATCAAGTTTCCAGCGGCCTAGCATGAGGGCGGCGGTCTCTCCGAGCGGAAAAACTTCGAGATCGGAGAAGGTTAGCTTGCCCATCGTTTCGCGATCGGGGTAGCCCTTGAGGTAACGCTCGCGGGTGAATTTCCAGCCGCGCTCGGTTTTGCCGCCGGAGGAAAAGGTCAGGTCTTCGGAGTTCCAATAGGCTTTCATGAAGCCTTCGATGTCACCTTTGTTCCAGTCTGCGGCTTGGCTGGCGAGGATCTTCGAAAGCGTCGCTTGAAGCGATTTCGAGTTGTCGCTTTCAGTTTTTCCGGGCGCTTGGGGATACGCATTTGGACACAGGCTGAACAACAAAAAGCTGAAGATAATGGGGCAAAACAACGTAGCTCGGAATTTCATCGAACAAGTTCCTTTTTTGGGTTCTTCATCACTTCTAGTGGGCTCGCATCTAGCGATTTTTCGGCGCCTTTTCCCAAAACTCGCCTTCAACCTGATCATCTTGATCATCTGCTGAGCATCTGTCCCTAGATAGTGATCATCTTGAGCATCTTGAGCATCTTCCAAAAACAAGCCCTTTTTGCTAAC
>JBKJSI010000428.1:0-6774 GCA_046595915.1 Pirellulaceae bacterium | reverse complement strand
GAAAGCGCAAGCATTTGCTTTATGTCGCGGCGATGACTTCAGTCGTGATTTTTTGCACGACGATTGGCGTCGGCGTAATTTGGAATCAAACCTTTGGCTTTACTCGCACGCCGCTGCCGATTGGCGGGCTGAGTGAACCACTCGTCCTGTCCTTTCTACCGAGTCTGCTTGTGGGCGCCGCTTGGAATGGCTTTTGTTCGCTGCTCGTAGGGCTATTAATCACCGGACTGTTGCCGGCAATTGAAAAGGTTTTTGACATCCAAACAGAACTGAGCCTGCTGGAGTGGGGTGACGTTTCGCATCCGTTACTGCAAGAACTCGTTCGCCGAGCCCCCGGCACCTACAACCACTCGATCATCGTGGCTTCGATCGCGGAAGCGGCGGGCAAGGCGATTAACGCCAATGGGCTCTTGATTCGCGTCGGCGCTTATTTCCACGACATCGGTAAGATGCTCAAACCCTCTTACTTTGTCGAGAATCAGGGACAAAACGAAAGTCGGCATGACACCTTGCTTCCCGCTATGAGCACGCTCGTGATCATTGCCCACGTGAAGGATGGTATCGATCTCGCTCGGCGGCACAAGTTGCCCCAGTCAATCATTGACTTCATCGAACAGCATCACGGCACGACTCTCGTCGAGTATTTTTATCGAGAAGCAGCCAAGCGGAGTGAAGATGATCCCGATTCGGCGGAAGTCGAGGAATCGGCATTTCGCTATCCCGGTCCTAAGCCGCAAACGAAAGAAACCGGCATCCTCATGATCGCGGATGCGGTCGAGAGCGCGAGCCGGGCGCTGGTCGACCCGACGCCGTCGCGAATTGAGAGCTTGGTCCATGAACTGGCTATGAAGCGGCTCTTGGATGGGCAATTCGAGGAGTGCGGACTCACCTTGCGGGAACTCTCGCAAATCGAAGAAAGCCTCACCAAGTCGCTCATCGCCGTCTATCACGGGCGCATGAAATACCCTTCGACGACCAATATCCGCGTAGCGAAATAGCAATGCTGCACATTTCGTTTACTAACGATCAAGCTCGTGTTGAAGTCGACGCCGTTCGTCTAAGAGATGCGGTTCGCGGCGTACTCTTGTCCGAAAAAATCCGCGACGCGGAGATTAGCATCGCGGTCGTTGATGACGTGAAGATGCACGAGCTCAATCTAAAATATTTGCAGCATGATTACGCGACCGATGTCCTCAGCTTTCGCCTCGATGACAACGAGCAAGAGCCGGTGGAGGGCGAGGTCATCGTCAGCATCGATACCGCGGAGCGCGAAGCCGAGGAATACGGCTGGAAGCGCGAGGATGAATTGCTGCTCTATGTGATTCATGGCGTTTTGCATCTTGTCGGCTACGACGATCAGGATCGCGCTGAGCGACGTGAAATGCGCGAAGCCGAAGCAAAGCACTTAGCCCGCTTCGGACTGATTGCCCGTCATGGTGACCCGCTGGCCGATCCACACCAATCGGATGCCCCATGAAAACGGAAGTCGTTCTCATCGGCGCCGTGGCGGGGGCCGCTATTTCCTTTCTCGGCTCACTCGTTTCGCGCGGGCTCTATGAATTTTCGCGTTACGAACTCGAACAGTATTGCCGCAAAAGGCACAATCGTGCTCGGTTCACGGAAATTCTCGACCAGAACGAGACCGTCGCGATTCGCTTTGTCTGCTTAACCGTGATGGGCGGCGTCGTGTTCGCCGGGTTCTTGGCGAAATTGCTGCTGGGGATGCAAGCGACTCGCGAGGCGGAGCTGGATCGCGTTTTCTTAATGGCAATGGCGGCGGCGGCGATTTTTCTCGTCATCATCAACATCTGGATCGTGACGGCGATCGTCCGGCTTTGGTCGGCGCCGCTGCTTTATCATTCGTGGCCGCTGCTGCGATTTGCCTCGCTGCTGATTTCGCCTCTGACTACCGGTGTCACGATTGCGGATTTGTTCTTCCGGCGTATTGCCGGTCGCTCCAATGAAAAGCAGGACGATGAAGAGGCCTTCGAAGATGAAATCCGGTCGATGGTCAGCGTAGGTCAAAAGGAGGGGTTACTGGAGCCGAGCGCCAGACGAATGATCGAAGGGGTGATTGAGCTGCCCGATATTCAAGTGTCGGAGATTATGACGCGGATTAGCGATGTCGATTCGCTTCGCGTCGATTTAACGTGGCAGGAACTTTCGAACGCCGTCAGCGAGTATGGCCGAACTCGCTTGCCGGTCTATGACGAAAACTCGGATCAGATTGTGGGCATTCTCTTCGTTAAAGACCTGATGCCCGAACTCGTGAAGCCTGAAGATGATCGCAAGTCGCTTCGCGAACTGGTTCGCCGGGCCGCGTTTGTGCCTCGTACGCAGAGTGTCGATTCCCTCTTGCAAGAGTTTCGCCGCACTCGAAATCACATGGCGATTGTCATCGACGAGTTTCATCACACGGTCGGCGTGGTGACGATCGAAGACGCGCTTGAAGAAATTGTGGGCGAAATTGCCGACGAGCTCGACGAAGAAATCGAGGAGCCAATCAAGCATCTGCGCAACGATTTGGCGGAGGTCCGGGGCTCGGCGCTCGTATCCGATGTTAGCCAGCGGCTGCAAATTGCCCTGCCCGAGGCTGAGGACTACGACACGATTGGCGGGTATCTGATGGATCGGCTGGGGCGGATTCCCCGAGCGGGGGAAAGCGTTGAAATTGATGGCGCCCGGTTGACGGTGATGGAGGCGACGAGGCGTCGCGTTGATAAAATCCGGGTTGAACTGCAAGCTGCGGAAAAAGCGACCGCCGGGCGCTAATCTACTCTCGCCCCTCGGCAGACGGTAGCATGAAGTGCAACGGTGCGCCTTCGCGCCCCGCTTGATCGCTGCTTTCTTCCGCTGCTTTCCACCGCCATATAAAGAGCCGCTTTGATGACTGCCCCTCCCGCCAGTCTCGCTCTGTCTTTCCCTCGACCCGACATCGCCCTTTTGACCTTCGATTTGCCGGGCAAGAGCGCCAACATTCTTTCCGCAAGCGTTCTCACGGAGCTGTCCACTCATTTGGACGCTTTGGAGAAACGTGACGGGATGGCGGGATTAGTCGTAATGTCGGCCAAGCCAGGCATTTTCATCGCCGGGGCCGATCTGCGCGAATTTGTAACCCAGCTTGGCGCGCCAAAGGATCAAATCGCGGCGCTTTGCCAGCGTGGTCAATCGCTCTTTTCGCGTCTAAGCAGTGGCAGGTACATTTCGGTGGCGGCGATCGGGGGTATCTGCGTCGGCGGCGGCGCGGAACTGGCGAGTTGGTGCGATCGGCGCGTTTTCACTCGCCACGAAAAAACAGAGTTTGGATTTCCTGAGGTCAAACTCGGGCTCTATCCCGGTTGGGGCGGCACGGTGCGAGCGCCGCGTTTGGTGGGACTCGCGAACGCGGTTGAAATGATTACGGGTGGCGAAAGTATCGGCGCCGTTGCGGCTCAGAAAATGGGTTGGGCGGATGATGTTTGTGCGCCTCAGGATTTGTTGCCGACGGCGATTCGACTCATTGATGAGGAACTGCGAACTAAACGCTATTTGACGGATCGCAAAAAACTTGCGGGGCCGCTTGCGATCGATGAAGTCGAACTGGGGTTTCTCGGCGTCACAGCGAGCGCGATGATTCGGCAGCAGACCAAGGGACAATATCCGGCTCCGGTTGCGGCACTCGAGTTAATGCTCGAGTCGTGCCTGGAAGACGCTCCGAAGGCGCTCACGCGGGAAGCGGAGGGAATGGCGCAGCTCTTTGGCTCGCCCGTGAATGCCGCGCTGCTCAATGTCTTTTTCCTTAGCGATATGGCTAAGCGAGAGACCGGCGCGAAGCCAGGTGCGGTGACGCCGATTGAAGTGAAGTCGCTGGGAGTGATCGGCGCGGGCATTATGGGAAGCGGCATTGCCGGGGCAGCGTTGCGGCGAGATCTGCCGACGGTTCTTAGCGATGCTGCGGAAGCGATGTTGGAAAAGGGCGCCCGCGGGGCGATTGAAGATGCCGCGTTTGATCGCAAGCTCAGAGGTACCGATGCGGGACTTGCCGTGAAAAAGGCGGGAATTCTACATTCCACTTCAAACCTCGAAGCACTTTCGCACTGCCAGCTCGTGGTGGAAGCGATTACGGAAAATCCACAGGCGAAGCAGGATCTGTATAAGAAGCTCGAAGAGATTTTGCCGCCGGGGACGATTCTTGCGAGCAATACTTCGACCATCCCGATCAAACGGCTGGCGACTTTTCTCAAATCGCCGGAGCGGTTTTGCGGCTTGCACTTCTTCAATCCGGTTCGCCGCATGCAACTGGTCGAGGTGATTCGCGGGCCGAAGTCTTCCGATGAGACGATCGCGACGGCGGTTGCGGTGGCAAAGCGATTGAACAAGACGCCGATCGTGGTGAATGACGGGCCGGGCTTTCTCGTCAATCGACTGCTCTTTCCTTATATGAATGAGGCGATTGAGCTGCTGCTCGATCAAATTCCGATCGCGTCAATCGAAAAGGCCGCGACCAAGTTTGGCATGCCGATGGGGCCGATTGCACTTTACGATATGGTTGGGCTTGATACCTCGGTCTACGCCGGGCGCGTGATGTGGGAGGCGTTTCCCGATCGAGTGTTGGCGTCGCCGGTGTTGCCTGCGCTGGTGAAGGCTGGACGCCTTGGAACGAAAAGCGGCAAGGGATTTTTCAGCTACGAGAATAAAAAGAAGGAAGCGCAGCCTGATCCAGCGCTCGCGACGATCATTGGGCCTTATGCCCGCGAGGCGAAACCGGCGAGTGAGGAAGAGATTACGCACCGACTCTTTTTGCCGATGCTGATCGAGGCGACTCGGGCATTATCGGAAGGCATCGTGCAGAAGCCACATGATGTCGATTTGGGGCTGATTCTCGGTCTTGGCTTTCCACCCTTTAAGGGCGGCCTGCTTTTTTGGGCGGACCAAGTTGGCGCGGCGACGATTGTCAAATGGCTAGAGAAGCTGGCGCCGCTGGGTAAACGATTTGAACCGACGCCGATGCTGCTGGAGATGGCGTCCCAAGGTTCCAAGTTCTATTCGCGGGGTTGAGCGTTTTGCTCCCTCGATAAAAACTCTTGCGCGTGTACTGGAGATGAGAAATGCGACGAGCCGTGATTGTCGATGCTGTGCGAACGCCGATTGGCAGGGCGAATGCCGAGCGGGGTTATTATCGCGATATCCGCAGCGATGAGCTGGCGCGGTGCTGTGTTGAGGCGCTGTTGCAGCGGACAGGGATCGATCCCGCGCGGATTGACGACTTGGTGCTGGGAAATACGCAGCAGGTTGGTGAGCAGGGACTTAATGCGGCGCGAGGCGTCGGTCTTATCGCGGGCTTACCGTTTGAGACGGGCGGCGCCACCGTTAATCGGCTCTGCGGAAGCAGTTTGCAGGCGCTCAATCAGGCGGCGCATGCGATCATGGCCGGATTTGAGGATGTGCAGATCGTCGGCGGCTTTGAGCATATGCAGCATTACCCGATGGATCATGGGCTCGATATCAATCCACGGCTCTATCAGCGCACTAGTCGCGGGGCACTCAACATGGGCGTAACTGCAGAGTTTTTGGCTCAAACGCAGGACATTTCGCGGCAAGATCAAGATGCGTTTGCCCTTCGCAGTCATCAACTGGCCGCGAAAGCACAGTCGAGTGGTGCGTTCAAGAAGGAAATGATTCCCGTCTATGGCCGCAATGAGGCGGGGGAGCGGGTTTTGCTGGAATCGGATCAGTGTGTGCGGGCGGATACGAGCCTGGAGGCGCTGGCGGCGCTGGCGCCGGCTTTTATGCCGAAGGGCGGGACGGTGACGGCGGGCAATAGTTCGCCGCTCAACGATGGGGCCGCGGCGCTGCTGATGATGAGCGAGGAGACGGCGAAGGAACTTGGGATGAAGCCGATCGCGGCGGTGCGGGCGACTGCCGTCGCGGGAGTGCAGCCCTGTGTGATGGGGACGGGGCCGATTCCAGCGACGCTCAAGGCACTAAAGCGGGCGGGGCTTTCGCTGAAGGAGATTGATCTCATCGAACTGAACGAAGCGTTCGCCGCGCAGGCGCTCTCCTGCATTCGCGGCCTCAAACTCGATCCTGAAAAAGTGAATGTGCGGGGCGGAGCGATTGCGATTGGTCATCCGCTCGGTGCGAGCGGGGCGCGCATTTCAGCGACGCTGTTCAACACGATGCGCGACACGGGCGCCAAGTATGGGCTGGCGACAATGTGCATCGGTCTGGGGCAAGGGATTGCGACCATTTTCGAACGCCTCGATTAATCAGGAGTTTCGCGATGGCGATCATTGAGGCGGATCACCTGGGTAGACTCTTTTTGGCGCGAGCGAAGGCGTCGCATGGCAATCCAGCAATAACCTTCCAGGCCAATGATCTTCGAACGTCCCTTACGTGGACCGAAGTCTACAACCATGTTGTCCGGTTTGCGCAAGCCATCTGGGAACTGGGCGCGCGACCCAGCGATCGCGTCGCCCTCTATGCCGAAAACCGATTCGAATGGGTTTGCACTGACTTGGCGCTCCACCTTTTAGGGATTGTCCATGTGCCGATCCATGCGTCTCTGACGGGGCATCAAGCTGCTTATCAAATGCTCCATGCTGGGGCGCGAGTTGTCATTTTCTCTGGGAATGTGCAAGCTGACAAACTCGCCGCGCTTGCGCCTGACGATTGGAATGAGATTGCCCTTACTGCTGATGTGTCGCTCAAAGACTTCGATGCTCAAATCCAATTCACGGCGTTTACGGATGTGAATTGCTCGGTAATGGGAAAGAAAGTCGGGACGCTCACACA
>JBKJSI010000212.1:0-4273 GCA_046595915.1 Pirellulaceae bacterium | reverse complement strand
ATCTCCTCGAGACCCTCCTCCTTCTCGCCGCCATTTACCTGATGCACGGTACGCCCACGCCCGAAGTCAACGAACCGCATTACCTCGCCAAAGCAAAACACTTCTGGAACCCGGCCTGGTGCGAACATGACATGTTCCTCGCCTCACCCGACGTGCATTATGTTTTTGAATACACCTTCGGCTGGCTCACGCTCTACTTTCCGCTCCCCGTCGTCGCTTGGATCGGTCGCGGCCTCGCCTGGATCACGCTCGCCGCCTCCTGGTGCTTCTTAACTCGCAGCATCGTGCCGCGTTTCGGTGCGACAGCCGCCTCCGGTCTGCTCCTGCTGCTCGGCGTCAAGCATTTTCACCTCGCCGGCGAATGGCTCGTCGGAGGCATCGAAGCCAAGTGCTTTTCGTTTCCGCTGGTCTTCCTCGGAATCGGGCTCTTCCTGCATAACCGCTGGGTCTGGGCCAACGTCGCCCTCGGCGCCGCAACCGCGATGCATGTTCTGACGGGCGGCTGGGCTTATCTGGCCCTCTTTGCAACCTGCCTCGCGACAGGCGGTGTTAAAAACTCCGAACGATTTGCCTTAGGCATCATCCTAGCTGGATTGCTCGCGGCAGTAGGAATCGTGCCCGCACTCCTTGGAACTGCCGAGAAGCCCAATGACAAAAAGCAGAAACAGGCGTTCACCGCTCACGAAGTTTATGTCTACGAGCGCTTGCCCCATCATCTCGTCTTGCGCGACATGGCAACCGAGCGAAAAGAGCGATTCGGAATCTTGGCCGCCGCCTGGATGATTCTCACTCCGCTTTCGCTGCTTGCCGCCTCACGAAAATCAAATTCACTGCACGCTGAGACCATCGCACGAATTTCTAGCTTCCAAATGATCGTCGCAATGACGCTCATCATCGCCCTCGGCGGCGCCGCTCTCGACCAATACTCCCGCGTGAATCCTGCCCTCGCCGCCAGCTTCCTCCGTTTCTACTGGTTCCGCGCCTCCGACATCTTTGTCCCGGCCGGCGTAGCAATCGCCGCAGTAACTCTCGCCGCTTACGCTTTCAATTCTCTGGTGCTTTCACGCAGTGCTTTAGCCGCCATTTTCGTTGGAACTGGGTATTTCGTCATCATCGATGGCCAAGCCGAACACCGTTTCAACGTTCCCCGCGCCGACGCGGCCGTCATCCCGCACGATCAAACTCCCGAGAATTCCCGCAAAGCAACGCATGCCAACTGGGTCCGCGTTTGCGAGTGGATCAAGCAAAATACTCCTAAGGATGCTGTTATCTGGTCCGCCCGTCGACAGCAATCGTTCAAGTGGTACGCCCAGCGCGCGGAGGTTCACAACTACAAAGACATCCCCCAAGACCCAACCGGCCTGCTTGAATGGCGTGACCGTTTAGAAGTCGTCCGCGAAGTCGCTCGTCGCGGCGGTCTGTGGCATTTCTCGCGCGAAGAGCTCCTCGCGCTGCAAAAGAAATACAACTTCGAGTACATCGTGGTCTACAAAAGCGGCGTTAATGAGCCGCTCCCCTTCGAGCGAGTCTATCCCCCCGCCGGCGAAGAAAACCGCCACTACGAGGTTTACAAACTTCTGCCTCCCGCCGAGGCCAAGCCATGACTACCAATCCAATCTCATGGCGATCCTGCATCGACAGTCTTAAAAGTGGCCTCGCTCGCCCGCGAAATCCTGCGAGAGCCTGGCGAGACTTCGAACCCTCCCTCGCCTATGGCAGGCACCACGGGCCCCCCAGCAGCACCGCTCGTCTCGCCGCCGTCACCGTCTTGGTTTATCCCGTCGACGATACCCCCTACCTTGCCCTCACCCGTCGCCACGAGCAACTTCGCAGCCATGGCGGCCAAATCTCCTTTCCCGGCGGCTCGATTGAAGCCGGCGAAACTTCTGCCGCGGCCGCCCTGCGCGAACTGGAAGAGGAACTCGGTGTCCCTGGGACCAACCTCACCGTCGCGGGCGAGCTCAGCCCGATTTTCATCTTCAACAGCAATTTTGTGGTGACGCCCTGTGTCGTACTCGCCGACCACTTGCCGACGTTCACAATCCAAGACGCCGAAGTCGCCCAATTGCTCCAGACGCCGCTCGCCGCCCTGCTTTCCCCGTCGGCACGGGGCATGCACCTCATCCGCCGCGGCCCTGCAATCATTGAAGCCCCGCACTTAGCCGTCGCCGAAAACCAAATCTGGGGGGCGACTTGTATGATCCTGGCCGAGTTTTTGTCGCTCCTTCATCCTGCGACCGTAAACTGACCACCTTGGAAGAGAACCTCCCGCGCCGCTATAAGTTTGAGCCCTCGATTCCCCTTTAAGCGACTGCAAACATGACCATTCGTGTCGGCATTCTCGGCGCCACCGGCTACACCGCCCTCGAACTAATGCGAATCCTCCTGCGCCATCCCGGTGCGCAGATCACTGTCGTCACGAGCCGCCAAGATCGCTCTTCGATTTCGGCAACCCATCCTTCGCTCGCCGGCATGCTCAATCTCACTCTCGAAGACCCCGATCCGGCCGAACTCGGCAAACGTTGCGACGTCGTTTTTAGTTGCCTTCCGCACTGCGCCTCCGCGACAATCGCTCCGAAGCTCCTCGCCGAGGGCCTTCGCGTCATCGACCTCAGCGCTGACTATCGCCTCGACACACCGAAATCCTTCCACGAGTGGTATGGCGAAGAGCATCCTGACCCGAGCCGACTCGGCGAAACTCCCTATGGCCTCCCCGAACTCTTCAGCGAAAAAATCCCGACCGCCAAGCTCATCGCCAACCCCGGCTGCTATCCCACCTCGGCGATTCTTCCGCTCGCTCCGTTTCTAGCGAAAGACCTCATCGAATCCACGGACATCATCGTCGACTCCAAGAGCGGTGTCTCCGGCGCAGGCCGCACCCCCAAACTCGGCAACCTCTACAGCGAAGTCAACGAAAGTATCTCCGCGTACAGCGTCGGCAAACATCGGCACCAGCCCGAGATCGAACAAATCCTCGCTCGCGCCACCGGCAAGCAAGTCGACATCATCTTCACGCCGCATCTCGTCCCCATGGACCGCGGCATCCTCTCCGCAATCTACGCCAAACCGAAAAAGCCGATCACTGCGCCCGAAGCGATGACCATCTTGCGCGATTTCTATCAGGGAAAACCGTTCGTCCGCATCGTGGATCACCTGCCCGCCACCAAATACGTTGCCTTCTCCAACTACTGCGACATCACCGCCCGCATCGTCAAGGGCAGACTCGTACTCCTCTCCTGCATCGACAACCTCATCAAAGGCGCCTCCGGCGCAGCCGTGCAGAATTTCAACTTGATGTACGGCTTCCCCGAAACGACCGCGCTACTCTAATGAACACAAACACCTCTTCACCACGAAGGCACTAAGGGCACGAAGGAATACATTTTAATTGAATTTCCTTAGTGTCTTTGTGCCTTTGTGGTGAAAAGAATTCACGAAAGCCAGACCATGACCAACACCGTCCCTCTAGGCTTCCGACTCGCCGCAGTTCACTGCGGCATTAAATCCAAAGCCGATCGCAAAGATCTCACGCTGATCGTCACTGATGGCCCCGCCGTCGCCGCTGGCGTCTATACGCGCAACCTCATTTTCGCCGCGCCGGTCGCCATTGATCGCGCTCGTACGCCGAGCGGTAAAATTCGTGGCATCATCGCCAACTCTGGTAACGCTAACGCCTGCACTGGCGAACGCGGGCTCGCCGATGCGCATGAAATGACTCGCCTCGCTGCTGAGGCCGTTGGCGCGGCGCCTGACGAGTTTCTGGTCCTCTCGACCGGCATCATTGGCGAGTTCTTGCCGCTGCCCAAGATCGCCGAAGGCGTCAAAGCCGCCGCCGCGAAACTTGCCAGCGACGACGCGGCACTGCTCGATGCCGCGCACGGCATCATGACCACCGACAAGTTTCATAAGCTTGTTCATCGCTCGGTCGAGATCGCGGGAAAGACCTATCGCCTGGCCGGGATGGCCAAAGGCGCCGGCATGATTGGCCCGCGGATGGCGACGCTCCTCGGCGTTCTCCTCATCGACGCCTCGCTCACACCCGCTGATGCAGTTAAAGCTGTCTTCAACGACGTGCGAGAGCACTTGCTGAGCATCGGCGGGTGTGAGCGAGGCGTCGATGAGGACAGCTTTAACTGCATCAGCGTCGAAGGACACATGAGCACCAACGACACGATCTTGCTCCTCTCCTCCGGCGGGGCTGGCGGCGAACCGCTCAGTGGCGAATCCCTTCTCGCCCTTCGTTCCGCCCTCAAAGAAATGGCGATCGAACTCG
>JBKJSI010000172.1:0-5547 GCA_046595915.1 Pirellulaceae bacterium | reverse complement strand
CCCGCTGGTTCCGCTATGGCGAAAGCTTTAACTATCAATCATCTGACGCCGATCTCGCGCTCAACACCGGCGCGGACGACGTGAACTACCTGACGACGACAACCAACGACTTGATTGGTTTTCAAGTCGGTGCGCGAGCGAACTATCAACCTTGGCAGCGCGTGCGGTTTTTCGCGGCGCCGAAGTTCGGCATCTATAACAACAACATCAACCTCGAATCGACCATCAGCGGCCCCGGCGGTGTTGCGGTGGTCGGAGCGGGCAACGTGTTCGCCGGACAAGCCTATAACATCCGTTCCAGCGCCAACGATGTCGCCTTCCTCGGCGAACTCGGCGTCGGAGCAGACATTAACATCACACAGTATTGGGCCCTGACTGTCGGTTACCGTGCAGTGACCGCGACCGGGATTGCCCAACCGTTTGAACAGATCCCGCAAAATTTCGCGGGTCTTAATGATGCGGCTCTCATCAATCGCAACGGCTCCGTGCTAGTTCACGGCGCCTACGCGGGTGTGAGCTATAACTACTAGTCACTGCACGGAAATAGGCGAAAGCCGACAGCCATAAGGGTTCAGCACACGCGAAACTCCTTACGGTCAGCCCCGGTCGATGGGTGAAAACCTGTCGACCGGGGCTTTTTTCGTTGCGCCCTGTGCGCAAAATTAATTGGCGCCGTTGGTCAGGCGATTCACTTCCACGTCGCTCAACTGCCGGTAGTAGCCCTTGCTGATCAGATGATCATAAAGCTGCTGGGCTGTCACGAGCATGTGGCCCTGAAGGGAGGTTATGTTGAGCAGGACGGGCTTTGATGAAGCTTGGCAGAGGCGCTCGCGGTGAGAGCGGATTGTTTCTTCAGGAGTCGTTGATGGTGGTAAGCGAACGATGGTGACGTCGGGCGGAATCAATTGAGGGATCCACACGGCTGGCCGTGTAGGCGCGGTAGTGAGCACCTTGCCGGTCGAAAGCAGCGAATGGCAAGCAAAGATCGTTTCCGAACGTTCGAATGCGCCGAGCCGGATCTTGATCCATACGAGCGTCGCGTAACATTCGCCATCACGACTCAAGAAGGCCGCTGACGCGCCCCATTTCGTGCCAATAAAGGGAGATACGCAGCAAAAGGCAAACTCGAAGCCGTTGGCATTGAGTTCCGCAAACCGCAATGCAAATGCATCGCGAGCCTCAGCCGGTAGTGTTTCAATCCCCGCCATCGGCAACTCGCGCGGCCAAGGGGACGCGTAGTTGGCGCGGAATGGCAAGCCGAACAGTTTGCGGAAGTAAAAGTAGGAAAAGATGCCTGGGGCGAGCAAGATTGACGCGCGAACGCTTGATCGCCAGATTGCGGACGCCGGGAGGAGCGTGACGTCATCGCTATAATACGCTTCGGGCTTGTGCATCTAATCAATCACTTCGCAGCGCTTGTTTCTTTAGCAGGCGCCTTCGGCGCGAGCAGCGCCGTTGGATCATCCAGAACAAGATAGTGTCCGTGATCTGCGGTTAGAAGCACCACCGAGTTCTCCCACCCTACATTCTTCTCAATCCAATCGGTCGTCGCCTTGAAAGCTGCGTCGCCACTGAGCACCGCGCCAATCGACGCATCTAAATTGTTCTGGTGATTCGCCCAATCCACATCGCCCGCTTCGATCATCAGCCACACTTTGTCCGAGCGGCTTTTTAAAACATCGAGCGCTGCCACCGCCATCTGAGCGAGATTGGGATTCTCTGTGATGTCAGCCTGAGAATAGATCTCCGGCTTGTCGACCGTGTCTTTGTCCTTCATGCCACGAACGGGATCAAACCCACCGTCCGCAGTTTGGAATGGCAAGTGACCATTGGGGCCGCCAAAGTACCCAAAAAACCGCTTTCCGTCAGCAATCGCTTGCTTCGCGCTCGCAGCCAATACGTCTGATCCACTTTGGCCTGCCGTGCGGAGCGCCACTTGGTACTTGCCGCCATTTTTCGCATCGCAATTCTTTAGATCGGCATCCGTCAAATAGCGATTGCCCGGAACAAAATTCTCGCCCTGGTCGCCGTCTTTTTCGCTCTTGATTCCAAAGCCGGAGCCGATCAAAACATCAACCCCTGGCAGTGCCTGGCCTTGGTGGTAGACCGAAGGCAAACCCAGCACGTCGCGGGTCAAATCTTGATAATCATCACGGCTCACATTGCGTGCATACGCGCATGCCGGTGTCGCATGGCTGATCGGCACGCTGGTGACAACGCCGATCGCATACTTTTGCTGTTGCAATTCGTGGGCAATCGTCGAAAGCGGACGACCATAAGGATCAACATTGATCGCTTCGTTATAAGTCTTTCGCCCGCTCGTCATCGCCGTGGCAGTGGCGGACGAATCAGGATACGCGTGCTTAATCTGCCCCTTACCAATCCAATAAAAGGGATCGGCCGCGACCGCCCAAGGAGTATCCCCCGCAAGCCGCGGAACATACCCACCTGGAATCTCGCCTTGGCCGGTGAGTTTTTGAGCGTTGACGTTGATCTTGGTTCCCGCACTATGCGGCGCGGCGACAAAGTAGCCAAAATCATTGGCATTCGGCGCCCGAAAATCTTGAAAATGCAGCCCCGAACCGCGCCCCTCGCTATAGAGCTTCTGCGATTTGTAAATCGCCGCCGCGCGAGTCGTGTGCCAATCCATTCCATCGAACACGAACAGCACAATGCACTTCTTCCCCGCTTTCGCCGCCATTTCCTGTAGCCGATAGACATCCGTCTGATCGCAGTACATGGCGCTGGGGTTGAGCGTCTCCTTTGGCACTACGTCATAAAGTTCTTTGATCCTATTCTCGTTTCGGTAGAGGCTATTGGCGCCAGTTACCGATTCAAGCCCCATGCCAAAGGAATAGAGCGGAATCAAGCGATTGGTATGGGAGACCCAGGAAGAGTAAGTGCGGTGATTTGGGCCCCAGTGAGCCCAGTTCGTCGCGCGGGTCGAGATCGCCAGACTTTGCATTTCACTGAGATAGTCTTGAGCGCGAGCAGTGATCGGGAGAGCAAGGATGCATAGGCAGAGCAGAGAGCGAAAATGCATGAACGGTTCTCTTGCAAGATCGAGGTAGGAGGGTTTTTCCCGCGCGGCTTGCCAACCGTCGGGAAAATAGGGCGGGAGCTACAGTTTACTTGAAGATCGTTAAGGTTTGGCGAGTTCCGCCTTCACTTTCTCCGCTTCCCGCATCACCCGAAGGATATTCCGCCGCATAATTCGGTCAATTTCATCAGCCGTGTATCCTCGACGAAGCAGTTCCGCGGTGATCCGCGGATAAGTAGATACATCTTCGAGCTGAGTCGGCAGCGAATTCACGCCATCGAAATCCGACCCGATGCCGACGTGATCGACTCCGGCGACGCGAACAATGTGATCGATGTGATCAACCACATCGTGTATCGACCCCTTGGGAATCGGATTCTCAACGCGCCATTTCGCCAGTGCCTTTTGATAATCTTCTTCATTGGCATGCTCTGCGCGGAGCTTGGTTTGAATATTTCCATTCGCCGTGATGATCTTCGCGGCTTCTGGGTCGATGAAGCCCGAGAAGAAATTCACCATCACCACACCGCCATCCTGAGCGGTCAGTTTCAAAACATCATCCGGCACGTTGCGCGGATGAGCCGCAATCGCCCGAGCCGAGGAGTGCGAAAAGATCACCGGCGCTTTGCTAACCCGAATCGCCGCCCGCATTGTTTCATCGGCAACATGGGAAATATCAACGAGCATCCCCAGTCGATTCATTTCTCGAACGACTTCTTCACCAAAGGGCGATAGCCCACCGCTCTTGGGCTTATCAGTCGACGCATCCGCCCAATCGAGCGTCTCCGAGTGCGTAAGCGTCATATAACGCGCGCCCAAATCATAAAGCCGCCGCAAATTGCCCAGCGAATTCTCAATCGAATGCCCGCCCTCCATGCCAATGAGTGAAGCAATCTTCCCCGATTTCTGAATCCGCTCGACATCATCAACCGTCAGCGCGAGTTCAAACGTCTCGGGATATCGTTTCACCATCGCATGCACGAAATTGATTTGCTCTAGCGTCGTTAGCAGCGATTCGCCTTTTCGAATCGTCGAAACGGGCACATAAACCGACCAGAACTGCGCGCCGACATTTCCTTTCTTAAGCCGCTCGATATCCGTGTGAATTTCCGGCTGCGGCTTGCTGATATCGAGCTTTTCAAAATTAAGCGAAGCCCGCTGCCGCGATTCCCAAGGCAAATCGTTGTGGCCATCGAACACATAGGTGGCCGCGTGAACCTTCTTTGCTTCCTCGGTAACGACCACATCGGGGCGGTGAGCTGGATTGCGAAAATAGCCGGGGCCCTGAACGACGCGCCCTGGCTTGGCTCCAGTATGTTCGCCATCTTTGAGCACCTGCGCGCCATTCACAAAAACATGCCTCATGCCAACGGCATATTGATGCGGCTTATCAAACGTCGCCTTGTCGCCTACCGTCGCCGGATCAAACACAACCACATCGGCAAAGTAACCAGCTTCAATCTTTCCCCGCCGCCGAATCCCCAAAGTTTTCGCCGGAAGCCCAGCAAGCTTATAGATCGCCATCTCCAGCGGTAAAACCTTTTCCTCTCGAACATACTTCCCCAACAGCCGCGAAAAACTGCCGTACGCACGAGGGTGGGGCATTGACTTTAAAAACACGCCCTCCGGCGCAAGCGACGCCGAGTCTGAGCAGAACGACACCCAAGGCAGGGCCACATTCTTGCGAACATTCTTCTCATCCATGATGAAGTAAACGCACTCGACGCGCGAGCCATCTTCAATCACCAAATCCATCGCCGTCTCTTCCGCCGACTTGCCCCGCTGCTTGGCAATTTCGCCAAGCGATTTACCTGTGAGATGTTTTAGGTTGTCATTTCGAAAGCTCACAAGCAAAACGTTTTCGGGTTTGCCTGCGGCAAGTAGGAGATTTTCCCAAGCATCCGAAGGCGTCCGCATTTCGGCCGCCACTTTTTCGCGAGTCTTGGGATCGCACAAGCGATCGGACCAAGCGCGATAGCCTCCTTCCTGAACCCAAGGCGGCATCGTCGCATCGAGCCCTGTCGCGGCGGCTGGATAGTTGTAAATGTCCGCCGTAATATCGAGCCCCTGCGCTCGCGCGGTTTCAATACGATTAATCACCGCCTCATGTTTAATCCAATTCCGCTCCCCAGCCGCCTTGAGATGATAAATTTCCGACCGTGCGCCCGATTCCTTGGCGATGCGAATCAATTCATCCACACCTTCGAGCAGTCGATTGCCTTCGCTGCGAATATGCGAGATATACATGCCGTCGTACTCCGCCGCGACTTTGGCCAGTTCAATGAGTTCCTCCGTCGGAGCATAAAACGCAGGCGCATAAATCAAACTCGACCCAACCCCCAGCGCCCCCTCCTGCATCGCCTTACGAACATGCCCGCGCATTCGCTCGAGTTCTTGAGGCGACGCCTTGCGATTGGCATAACCGACTTCATGGATGCGAACCGTCGTAGCACCAACAAAGGAAGCGACGTTGCACGAAACGCCCTTCTTCGTCAGATGATCGAGAT
>JBKJSI010000666.1:0-2675 GCA_046595915.1 Pirellulaceae bacterium | reverse complement strand
GTCCCGCCGCCGTCAAAGCCGTTGTGGTAAAGTCACGGCGCGCCATCTTCGAACTGATCAAGTTTGTCATTCTTACTTCACCTTCGCGCCGCTTGATTTCTTCTTCGCCGAATTCTGCTTTAGCCGATGCTTCACGATTCGCGCGATCAAATTATAAGGTGTTGGCTGATCAAGAGCGAACTGAAGATTTCCCTTGGGGCTTGCGTAGGGCGACGCGGCCTTGATGAGTTTGTCGTCACCTTTAATCGGCGGGAAAACGCCGATATGGTTCTTGAAGGCGGCCAAGTCGATCAGGATGCCGCCTTGGCGGAAGGCAGGCATACGGTAGCTGATGATCTCTTCGGCGTGTGGCCGGCTTCGCGGACTGTTCTGCGGATTTCGCAGAGGATTGGTTTTGCCGCGGGGGCGGCTGCCGCGATATAGGCGTCGATGGCACTTGGAATGGCGGAGTGTTTTGAAGGTCTCATTGGGTACTCCATTGCCTAACGTTAGGAATTGCTGGAACCTAGGACAGGATGCGGGGATTTCGATCAGAACGAAACAGGAAATGAAAGAAAAGCAATAACTACGAATGATCACGGCACATGGCATTCGGCGCTGGATGACGATCACTCTCATTCCGCCTATCATATTAGTAGACCCATCGCCCCCACACTGCTCGGAGCCAGCATGTCGCCGTTGACATGGGCATTCTTACTGCTCATCGCCGCGTTTGTGTTGCTTGTTGTCGAAATGTTCGTGCCATCGCACGGGATTATCGGCGCCATTGCCGCCGTTATGGTCGCGGCTGCTGTCGTGGCAGGATTTTATCAGAATGCCACTTGGGGCGTCGTGATGCTTGCGATTAGTGCGGTGAGCGTGCCGATCGCGGTATGGGCTGTCTTCTTGTATTGGCCTCAAACGCCGATCGGGCGGCGAATTCTAATTCGGCTTCCCGAGAGTCCGGACGAGTACCTTCCCGAGAGCTATCGGGATAAGAAAATCTTAATTGGGAAAATCGGCGTCGCTAAGACCAAAATGCTCCTCGCGGGCGCGATCCAAATCGATGGGAAGTCGTATGACGCTGTCAGCGAGGATTTGCCAATTGAAGTGGACGCCGAAGTACAGGTCGTTGCCATCAAGATGAACCGAATCATTGTCAGGGCGCTTGACCCTAACCGTCCTTTCGAATCTACGATACCTCCAGTCGTCAATCGTGCTCATTTGACGCCATTGCCCCGACCGCAAGCTGCTACCTCGCATTCACAGATTTCATCACTGCCAACGGCTGCTGGCACGGCGCCCGAAGATTTGCTGGCCCGTTCGGCGGCAAGTTTTGGACTAGATGACGTCCCTGAATTGAACCAGGACGCCCCAGAATCAAACGCCGCTGAAAAGGAGCCTGAATTCCGAAAAGAAAGCGATTCTCGCTAGGTTATCACTGCTTTAGATTGACTATATTGCTTGACCGGAAGGAATGGGTGCGATAAACCCTACCCCATCTCTGGAATCCCGGACTTCCCATTTTCTGAACGTACTGAACATGAATACTGCGAACCTGTTTCTCCTCGCGCAAGGTGGCCCCGATCCGACGGCGATTATTGGCCTAGTCGTCGCCGGTGTGATCTTGATCGCGATTCTCATCGCGTTCTTTGTCTTCATGTCCTATTTTCAATTGTGGATTCAGGCTTACCTCGCCAACGCCGAAGTTTCGATCTGGGATCTGATCGGCATGACTTTTCGGCGAGTCAATTCCACCGTAATCGTGCGGAGCAAGATCATGGCGGTGCAAGCCGGGATTGATGAGCCCGAGTTATCCACCAAGGCGCTCGAAGCGCATTATCTTTCGGGCGGCAACGTCCCGCTGATCATTCAGTCCTTGATCGCCGCCAACAAAGCGAAGATTATCCAGCTTAGTTATCGCGAAGCCACGGCGATCGACCTAGCGGGTCGCGATGTGCTCGACGCGGTGAAGACGAGCGTTTATCCCAAAGTGATCGATTGCCCCGGACGCTCTGGTGACAAGGACTTCCTTGCTGCTGTCGCCAAGAATGGCATTCAGCTCAAGGTCAAAGCCCGTGTGACGGTTCGAGCCAATTTGCAACAGCTTATCGGCGGCGCCACAGAAGAGACGATCATTGCTCGAGTTGGAGAAGGCATCGTCAGCGCGATCGGCTCTTCCGAGGATCATGCTGAAGTGCTTGAAAACCCCGATTTGATCTCGAAAGCGGTGCTCGCGCGAAAGCTGGACTCGCAAACGGCTTTTGAAATTGTCTCGATCGATATCGCCGATATTGATGTGGGTGACAACATTGGCGCGAGACTACAAGCCGATCAGGCCGAGGCCGACACCCGCGTCGCTCAGGCGCGTGCGGAAGGAAAACGTGCTCAGGCGATTGCCGAAGAGCAAGAGAACTACGCCGCGATTGAAGAGAGCCGCGCGAAGGTGATTGAAGCTGAGTCTCAGGTGCCGAGGGCGATGGCCGAAGCCTTTCGATCGGGCAAGCTTGGGATTATGGATTACTACAAGCTTCGCAACGTTCAAGCCGATACCGATATGCGGAAGTCGCTTGCCGGTCCTTCGGCCTCTGCCTCGCGCACCTAGTACTTTTCGTGGGGCTCTGGAATGGCTGACGACATCGAAGAATTCTTGAAGCGGGTTGCTGAGAAGCGTCGTGGCCAACAAGGAAACCGTG
>JBKJSI010000665.1:0-22496 GCA_046595915.1 Pirellulaceae bacterium | reverse complement strand
AAAGGGGAGCTGAGGCGGGAGAGCTGGAATGGTCGATCATTCTTTATCGCGACACGGAAGCCGCCTCCGGCCCCACGACTCTCCTCGAGGCGGGCAGCGCCAAGACGCAAATAGTCATGGGCAAGCTCAGCACGGTGAAAGGTGAAACCGCCGAGCCCTATCCCAATAACGTGATCGATCAGGGCCTCCACCGGGCGCTCACCGAACTCTCTTGGAAAGGGGATCAGGAGGCCGATAAGCATCTGCTGATCCTGGGTGATTCGCCGGCCTACGGCGGCGGAACGGCGCTTCGCCAACATTCGACGGAACAGATTTTGGAACTGGCCAAATCCAAGGGGATTCGCATCCATGCCATTCGGCCGGCGACGATCGCCGCCGATCCGAGTACCGCGCCAGAAGCCCGGCGGCTCACCAATCTTTTTTATAGCGCCCTCACTGGGCCTTCGCTGGGACTTCAAATCGACTTGGCGGATCGGGCGCAGGTGGAAACCTGTTTGGGACGAGCAGTGCGGTTTGACGGCTTCGACGCGGCGCTATTGCGCGAACCTGCGATGCCACAAACGTCATCGACTGGATCCTCAACGGGGTCCTCGACTGGGGCAAGTGAACTTACGAAGCCATGGGAGGAGTTCGCCAAGCCCTATGCTCGCGATGTCGTCAATCAACGAGATCTGGAGAAGGCGCTGTCGGCCATCGGCGGCCTGGAGCGGAAACCGAACGCCCAGCAGTTCCATTCCGAAATGGCTCATCGAATTCAGCTTCTGGAAACGGCGGTTGGAGACAGCCTCGATAGCGGGCCGCTGCATTTACATCTGGCGATGGCGTACGATCGGCTCGCCGGGTGGGGGGTTTACAATCAGGCAGCTCAACAGCGATCCCTACTCGCATTGGTTGCCTCGGAGCGCGCCGCGGCGGCGAAGGAACTACCCGAGAGCCTGGTCGCGGAGATTGACGCCAATAAGAAGCTTCACGTGGAGGATGATCGCGCTGCAGCGCAAACGTTATTTGAACGAGTCATCACGCTCCAGGACGAGAAGGGCAACCCCGGTTCCGTGGCTCGGGCCCATTTCGCCTGCCTGCGGCTGGAGTTTTGTTCGAATGGCACGTCGAAATCCGCGATCGGGCTGACGGAGCCAGAGGCAAGCCGCGGAAAGAGAATTCGCCGTCATCTGGAATCGTTGCTTCGGGATGCGCCCCGTTCCCCCTTTTCGCAAGCATTGCGGACCTATTTGACGGCGAACGCCGAGAAGCAAATCTGGCTGCACGAGGACCAAGTTCATGCGCCTTATTGAAGATCTCAACACACCGCGGCCCGGCTTGCAGCGAGGGGCGCGAAGGCAACCGAGTCGTGCGCCTCAACGACGTAACAGCGCGATGAAAAAATTCGCCGCCCTGCTGCTGGCGCTTGGGTGGATGGCGACCTCGGGGCTGGGCGACCGCGATGCGTTGGCTCAAACCGCGCAGAAAGCCGCACCCGAAAAGGCGCCGCCTGAAAAAGCTCCGCCCCTGACGAAAGACCATCTTTACAAGCTGCTCGACTTGCAGGTTAGCTCGGTCGACATCCTGGTGGAACTCTCCCAGCGCGGAATCGATGTGGCCATCAGCGAAGAAATTCTCAAGGAACTCGAGAGTCGTGGGGCCGATTCGCTGCTACTGAACCAAGTGAGCCAGTATTACCTGGACGATGCCAGTTCGAGGCAGGACCTCGAGATCTTCCTTCGCGAGGAACGCTACCAGCGGGTGATCGAAGTCGCGGATCTCCTGATCGCGCGAGCGCCCCGTTTACTACCGGCTTGGATTGCCCGAGCGCAAGCTCAGCTCAAGCTGAAGGAGGTCACCGCGGCGGAAAAAGATCTTCTCCAAATTCTGAAATACGCGCCAGGTCACAGCGATGCGCAGTTTTTGCTCGCCCAGGCGCTCTCGCTGAATCATCGCGAACGGGAAGCGGTCGACCTGCTTGCGGAGGTGCTCAGCCGACTCTCCGCTTCGGCCTATCGATTACGAGGTGAATGCTATTTCTTGCGAGCGCAGATCTCCACCCAAAAGGGGAATCATCGACAGGCCGCCGACGACTTTCAACGGGCGCTCGTTTACGCGCCGACCGTCATGAGGATTTGGAGTGAGGCATCGGAACTGTTCGCCAGGTCGGGCGATTTGGCGGTACGTTCACCGGCGGCGGCAAAGGAACTGGCGATCGCGATCCAACTCGCGGCGGGCGATGATGCGCTGCGGGTGCTTGCCCAGTTGCGTCTCGCCGAGGCCGAGGCGTCGGGTGGAAACTATGGGCAAGCCAAGGTTCACCTCGACCTGACGAAGGCGTTCTCTCCAAACGAAGAACAGAGAGGCAAAATTGCCCGGCTTCGCGAAGAGATTGGGGCCTCCCAATTCTCCACCTGGCAACCGACTTCCACCGAAATGGGCAAGGAGGTCGATGCCGCCACCTCGATTCGCAGTCAACTTGCGACCATGGAACCGACTCCCCCTTCAAAGGAATCGGCGTTCTTGTTGGGAACTCGCGCGGTCAATCAAAAGGAGTGGGCGGAGGTGATGGGAATGCCCCCGCCGAGGGAACCGCAATCTCCGCAGGAGGGAGTGAGCTGGAATGAGGCGCAGGTGTTCATCACCAAACTAAATCAATTGTCTACGTCACCGAGTACGCGATTTCGGTTACCCACTCGCAATGAACTGGTATCAGCAATTCAGAGGCCTGCAGGAAAAGCGGCCTCACCTGCTGATCGCCTCGAAAAAAAATCGCCAGAAGCCATTGCCGTGTGGTGCGACGACCCGTATTCGCCCGAGGGTGCGCAGCCCCGTTCGCAGACGCCGTTTCGCATGACGTTTGGGGACGTGACGTTTGCGGATTCGGCTTCTGATAAGGTAGCATCCGTGGCGGAGCGTATTGACTTCGCGCCCGCGACGGCACGCTGGAGAGGATTGGGACTTCGACTGGCGGCCACACCATCCGCAGAAAAAAACATCGATAAGTCCACCCCCTCACGTGGAGAGGGGGGATTTGCGCGTTCCATTGACTTGGCGGCTCGGGCCAAGGAGTGGGATCCTTATTCGAGCTTCGTGGGTGGCATTGGCCTGCAATCGCTATTGCAACTGGAAATCTCGGTCCGCCTGAAAGAGGGCGACTTACCTGGCGCCATTTCCTCGACCCGCCTCTTGATTCGGGAAGCCGATACGGTCAATCCTCGGCGAGCCGATTTTGCGAGGTGTCTGCTGGCCCTCATCGCGGCCAAGCAGGTGGCGGCGACCGGCGACCAGAAGATGCAAAGAGAACTGGAGGAAGCAGTCGACCTAGTTCGAGGGAGAAACCGCAAGTATGGATATTGGTTCGCCGAGTACGCCAGGGCTGAATTGCTACGACATCAACAGAATTGGTCGGAAGCGCGGATCAGCGCCGAGCGCGCGCTGTCCCAATCGCCCAATCCGATGCATGAAAAGTGCCGCAACCTGTTGGAGCTAACGAAAAGCTCCAATTTCACAGCGATTATCGACCCGCCGTCGCTGCCCGAAGCGCTAGGTGAAGGTTACTTGCCTATCGCCCTCAATCCCTAGGGGAACTCGTCCTCATGAACGCTGCCACTATCAACCCAGCCATGATGAACCCTGCCATTTTCAAGTTGGTTGTCGCCTGGGCGGTCCTTTGTCAGGCGCTCATTGGTCAGGGGGAAGGCAGCGTCTGTCTTGCCTCGGATTACTTTACGCTCGTTCCGCCCGACAAGCATGTTGCGGTCGGCAAAGTGACAGTGGTCTCGCCGCAAGGCGAGTCCTCTGGCACGGGGACGTTAATTGGGCCCAACCTGGTGCTCACCGCCGCCCATGTGGTGGCCGATGCGATGGGGCCCGAGTTAATTTCATTTACGATTACCCTTCCCAATGGAAAGACTTGGACATCCAGCGTCGTCGCCTATCGCACGCACCCCCATTACTTGGTTACCAGCAAACTGTCGCCAGGCGAAGCAAAAGTCGTCGACATCGATATGTTGGCCGTCGCCGCCGCGGATGTGGCGATCCTGCGCCTGGAAGAGAAAGCGCCCGCCGAAGTGGGGAAACTTCCGCAGCTCGGCGCCTTGCCGACCGAAGTGGGAAGTCCTGCGGAAGCGGTCGGATTTGGGCTGATTGAGGGAATGACGGCGGCCGGCTCCGCCAAACGCTCTGGGCAGCTGGAGTTTTATGAAAAATCAAAGCAGCATTCGGCGATTTTTCGCACTCCCCCGGGCAAATTGCAGCGAACCAATCATGGAGACAGCGGCGGCCCTCTCTTGGTGCAAGAAGGTGACGTCGCGCGCATCGTGGCCATCACCCAAGGCTATCGGAATTTTGACAAACTTCACGGCCTGGACCCGAGTTCCTACGGACTTTACACGTCGATCGAAGATAACCGACGGTGGATCGACGGAGCGATCAAGGAGCTCGAGGCGATCCGATTCGTCGATACGCCTTACTACTTCCTCAAGCGAGATCCCGGTTATGAATCCGCACAACTGGCCCTGACTCGTCAACAGATTGCGGGACTTCTGAGTATTGGTACTCCTGATGTCAGAGTGATTCAGCAGGTGCTCAAGCGCGGCATGAACGAGCCGATCCCTCAAGAGGTCGTGGAGGGTTGGGTGAAGAAGTACAGCTTGAAGCCCGAGCTTTCTTTCGTGCCTGCGAGGTTTTCGCAGAAGACCCTGTCAAAGCCGACTACCCCGACAAAGGGCAAATGAGCATCACTAGGTTGCTGAAATCGGTGCGACTGCAGAGACGTCGGCGTGCGTCGGATGGCCCCATACTCCGACTGTGGATGCATTAGAGAGACGACACCTCGCTTGGAGTGCATTATTCATGGTCGGCCAGCCACGCGGCGGCCATGGATTGCATAGCTGGATCGAAGGACAAAGTGACAAAGGGGCGATTCCGATTCCTTACTCATAGGAATCTCCACTCGCACCCAATCGATTGCACACGCGAGTCGCTTGAAGCAACGCGTAATTAGTCGCGTGCAGAGTATCGCCCTGGGTATTGAGGGGATGGGTGTACCGTATGGTGCGCCGCTCATTGTCAAATTCGGCGACCTCGCAGGCGATTTCCTCCAGATACGGTTTCGACTGCGAAAAAAAGTCATTGAAAGAGAGGTGCTTTGATTTCGCCCGGCTAATCAGATGGCCGATTGACTTCGCGCGATCGACATGCCAGCGATGGAATAGCCCATCTGTAACCGGCGTCAACTCGGCCGCGCCGTATCGAATCGCATTCAACAGTTCGATCGATAGCTCCGAGCAAGGCGTGCTGAATACGTGTGTCAGGCTTACTTGAGGGGGATTGGGGCGGCGTGAGGACGCGGATCACGCCCCGGATGATGGGGCGGAGTTTGTGTGTGGATATTGTCCGCCGCATTAAACACAAAACTGTTCATTCAAAGACTTAGCGTCAGCCTCCGTAAACAAACTGGCATAGCTTCTTGGCGAATATTTAGGCATCTTCTGTTGGGGATGATCTGAAATAACGTGTCCACCAACGGTTTCAGCAGCCGTAGTCAGCGCCGCCACAATGGTGTGGCCAACCCTTGCATCATCCTCCGCAAACCACACCGCATAAGCGCAACTGGGAGAATGGACGCTTCCAATCGATGTCTGGGTCAATGTACAAATCTGTTCGATTAGCTCTTCAAAGGTACGAGCGCTGACGCTCGCAACCAATCGAGCCACGCACAGCGAGGCAGTTGGATTTTGAATTAATTTCTCTTCGAAATCATCGCCGCCCATGAAGTCCGCCTTTCTTCATTGCTGGAGAACGCACCAAAGGTCTCAATGACTCAGGTTTGCCTGCAAAACAATTTGCCAACAAATCAATCCGAAGGTTTGCTTTACTCTGGGTCAACAAGACTCGCGTGCTGAACTCTACGCCAGATCAAAAATTACAAATGAAGGACACTCCCTCTGAAGGGGGTGAAAAACAAGCGTTTTACGGCGTGTATTCTAGCGATTATGTAACCGATATCGACAACACCCACGAAGGCAACGCCGACAAGTTGTCACCGATGCACGTTGACAACTTCCTGATTCCGAGAGGCTGCCCGTGACAGATGGCAAGTAATGAGAAGCATGGCATGCACTCACTTCGCATTCTCATGATGCATGGTGATAGCGTCGAAAAAGTTTCGACTTCACGTTGCCTTACTCAAATTTGAGCTCCTAGACACCTCTGGCTACCAAGTGTGCCAGACGATTCGATCCCATGGGGGGAAAGACCTTTTAACAGCCATGGCGGAGGTCGCAGATTTTGGCTAAGTATGAATTGTTAGTAACAAAGGGATCTGGCCCTTTGGACGAAGACAGTCATGGTTCCGTTCAACAGGCTGCTGAGCCAACGGAGGTCGCATAGCGGCTTCACGCTGTTGAACCACCTGCATTTCGGCCAGCGTCGAACTTTCCGACTGCACATGGATCGCACTCGTTCTACTTATCCGCCTCGGCGTTGGAGATTAATTCGGCGACCTCTTTCCAAAGCGACTCCCATTGGGCGCGGTCTCGCTCGGAAAACTGGGCAAGTGCGGCTTCGCTGCGAACACTGTCGAGGTCTTTATCTACCTGCCAGTGCTTCAGGGTGGTCGCTATGAGCGTTCGCTGTTGTGCATCAGCGGATGCGAAGATCTTGTTCCACTGCTCGATTTCACCTTTGAGCCACTTGTGTGCCTGCCCCCGTAGTCGCGTCCGCTCGAACTCATCCGGCGGTGGATCGTCGACGGTTGTTCCGCTCGAGGCGTGAGCCGCAGAACAAGCAGCATTGTAGGCGATCTGCTTTTCTCGGTTTTCGACGAGCGCAGGATCGAGTTGCAACGACTCGCCGTAGAAGCGGGCGGCTCGCCCGAAACGCTGCAGCGCGTAGGATCGATCTGCGAACTCAAGTAGTTCCTCGGCATTCTTCGCAGCTTCGCCGTTCAGTACCTTCGCAAGTCGCGCATCGAGCGCGGCAAAGGCCGGATCGCTCGCCGCAAGTTCCAACAAACCGCGTTGGGCTCCCTTCAATAAGTCAGTGTCCTTCAAGCCGACCGCGACTCGCTGCAAGTTTTTATAATGATGCAGCAACAACTTGCGAAGAGTGGCCGGATCACCTTGGAAGGCAATTCTTTGATGCTGAATCGCTTCGACCAATGAGGTTCGAGCCTCAGCAAGTTGCCCGCCTTCCAATTGCAAACGAGCTATGTTATTGAGAGTTCCGCCGAGCATGTTTTGGATATGGGTGACATTGGGATCCTCTTGCGCCAGCCGCTCAAAAATCGCTTTGGCCTGCTCGAAGGCAGCCAGCGCATCGGCTGACTTGCCGGTCTGACCAAGAATGGACCCGATATTGTGGTGAGTGTACGCCAGTTCGTCTGAAAAATTACTGGAAGTGGGGTTCTCTCGCGCTAGCCGCTCTTGAATGGATCTCGCCTCCTTGAATGCAGCCAGGGCTTCATTCGGCTTGCCGGTCCCACTGAAAATAGTCCCGATATTGAAGTGGCTGAGCGCCAGGTCGCGTGCGAAGTCAGTGTCGGTCGGATTCTCCTTGGCTAGCTGCGCTTGAATCACTTTAGCCCGCTCGAAGGCAGGTAGCGCCTCAGTGGGTCTGCCGGTCTCCGAAAGAAGATTCCCAATACTGAGGTGGCTGCGCGCCAGGTTGCTTCCAAACTCCGTTACCGTTGGGTTCTCCTTTACCAGACGCTCATGAATGGCTAGGGCCTCCTCAAAGGCGGATAGCGTTTCGGCGGGCTTGCCCAGCTTTAGAAGGTGATACCCGATGTTGAGGTGGCTGCGCGCGAGGTCAGTTGCGAACAGGGCCACCGTTGGATGCTCTCGCGCTAGCTGCTCTTGAATCGTTCTTGCCTGTTCCATGGCGGCCAGCGCCTCGCTTGGCTTGCCAGAATTACTGAGATGCACACCGATGTTGTTGTGGCTGCTCGAGAGAGAGAGGGCGAACTCGGTGACGGTTGGGTTCTCCTTCGCTAGACGCTCGCGAATTGCTTTGGCCTGCTCGAACGCGGCCAGCGCCTCGCTTGGCTTGCCAGATTGAAAAAGTATCGCACCGATGTTGTTATGACAGTTAGCCAGATCGTTTGCATATTCGTTGGCCTTGGGGTTCTCGCGCATCAGCCGCTCCCGTATCGCTTTGGACTGCTCGAAGGCAGCCAGCGCTTCGGTCGACTTGCCGGTTATATTCAGAAGTACCCCGAGGTTGAGGTGGCTCAGTGCTAGTTCGCTTGCAAACCGGGTAACAGTAGGATTCTCGCGCGCGAGGCGCTCCCGGATCGACAAGGCCTGTCGGTGCGCCACCAGAGCGTCCTGTTTGTCACCGATTTCACTCGTGAGGTGGCCAAGCTCAGCGGCGGCCGAGGCAAGCCGCGATAAAGACTCCGGTCGCGTGTGGGAGTCCGCCTGCAAACGCTCGCTGAGTGAGTTGAAGAAGCCCAGCGGCTCTTTGAGTAATTCTTTGCGTAGCAATGCAAGTTTCGGACTGTCCTTGAGCTCCTTGTTGTTCGCCACAGCATCGCCAAAGCGTTTGACCGCATCGATCGCTTCCTGCTCTCGTTGCTCGGCAAGCAGCTGCTTGTTTTGCGCGTCTTCTTTCGCAAGGAGCTCTGCACGAGCCGCCGACTCGGCTTTTTCCTTCGCGGTCGTCAGCTGGACGTTCTTGCTCGCCAGTTCCCGAGCATGTGAACTTTGCAAGTAAGCCACCATCAGCGCTGCACATAAACCTAGGGCCACGCAAGCTGCGGTGGTCGAGACGAGCGCAGGATGACGCCGAACCCAGCGTCGAGCCCGAATCGAGAAGGGCTCGCGATACGCGCTCACGGGTTCATCGGCCAACCATTTTTCTATATCTTCCGCCAGGCCAGATGGTGATCGATAACGCTCTCCGGGCGCCTTGGCCATTGCCTTCGAGCACACTGCCTCCAGGGCGCGCGGCAGGTCGCTCCGCAGCTCGCGCAGACGCAGGACATCACCCGCTTCGGCTTTTTTTACCAGCTCGAACACGGATTTGCCTACAATCGGAAGCTGGCCAGTAAGCAGATGGAACAGTGTCGCGCCGAGGCTGTAGACATCCGTTGCACCGCTAAGTTCATCCAGTCTGCCCGCCGCCTGCTCGGGACTCATGTAGGCAGGTGTTCCCATTGCAGAGCCTTCCATGGTTGGCGTCGCTCCGCTCGATTGTGCCGACATGACCGGACTGAAAGACCCTGGAAGCACTTCAGCTTCGCCTTGTGCCTTCGCTAGTCCCCAATCGACGACCAGGGTTTCACCATACTTGCCGAGAATGATGTTGCCTGGCTTCAGATCGCGATGCAGCACACCGCGGCTATGTGCGTAGGCCATCGCATTGCAGACGTCAACCAATCGCCTGAGCAGCTGCCGAAGCTCCAGCAGCGCCTCGCCTTCATTTAGTTTCGACTTGTACTTCGTATGAAACGCATCGATGGCTTCTTTCAGGCTCTCACCGCGGATGAAGCGCATGGCGTAAAAAGGACGCCCGTCTTCATACTTGCCCAATCCATAAACGGGAACAATGCCGGGATGTTCCAGGCTGCCAGTGATCTCCGCCTCCCGTAGGAATCGTTCGCGACTTTCCAGATTGTCGGCACAGTGGCCTTGGATCTCTTTGAGCGCCACTTCGCGCGATAGCTCTGTATCGTTGGCTACGAACACTTCGCCTAAGCCACCCTTGGCGTGCGGCCTGAGGATCCGGAAGCGCGTCGATGTGCGCTGCAGAGCGGGATCAAAAACCTTGTTTGCGGGGGGATCGCTATCTACTCCACTGACATGGCCCAGGGTGGCATCAGGACCGGAGTCGACCGTGCCAGGTAACGGTTGAGTTGCGTCAGGATCGACGGAGCGAAGTTCCTGGATACTCTTTTGCAGATCCCCGCCATGCTTTCCGATCTGTTTCTCTACCTGCGTCTCCAGTCGTTGGTGCTGGTCGGGGTCCAGCGTTTTGTTCGCAACGAAGATCTCGCCCAGCGTTTTCGACTTGTCGACGTCCCAAGCGGCCATGGCTTCATCCAACTGCTCGCGTGATACAAGGCGAAGCTGCAGCGCTAGAAGGCCACAAAGTAGGTTTCGATCGGCCGACATTAACGCACTCGCTCGAGGGTTCAGGCAACGCTTCCAGGGACAATCTGTGAACGAGGCGGCGATTATAGGGGCGCGACGCTCGGTCGCGACGGTAGCAGCCGGTTGAAAATAGGGTTCGTAGCCATTTTTTAGTGGCTAGTGCATCGTCAATGGACAGTCAACTGACGATGTTGGGATACAGATTCTTTAGTTTTCCACGCGCGTCGCCGATTTGGCATTGCCGATCCACTCCGCGTTGTTTGGCATTTGCCGGCTTGGCGCCAAGCGGTCAATTCGGTTCGGCGTTGATCGAGTTCGCCGATGCGGCGGCCCTTCAGGCACTGTCGCGTTTAGGAACTCAACTCGTTCTCGGCGATGTTGAGCCAACTGCCGTGCTGGGGCGTGAAGATGAATGCCCGGCGCCGCACGTAGGACCGAGCTTTCTCGGGCTCCAAGGCTTCGTAGAACGCGCCTTTCGTGTGGGTGTTGAGATGGTCGCATACCAAGGCGACTTTGCTGGCGCGAGCATATCGCGCATCAAGGAGACTCGCGACCTCACGGGCCCCATCGATTTTGGTTCGACGCTCGCGGGCGCGGACTTCGCGCCAACCGGAGAGCGGTTCGCAGAACATGAGGATGCTCGCCGTGCAGGCCCGCTCCTATTCGTAGTCCACGCGTCGCGGATGAGCCTTGGTCGCTGCAATCGGCGCTCGGGTCTCCGCCCGTCGCATTTGCTGAGACGAACCCTTGAACTTCTTGATCATCCCGATCAACGATTCGCGTTGGCACAGCCGCAAGGTGCTGTCATGGGAACTCTCCAACACGCTCGACGGCGCTTTCTGCATCTCGGCTTTGAAGCAAGCACTAGCCCATCGCCAGCCCGAGATATTCAACACCGATCAAGGCGCCCAGTTCACGAGCCAGGCGTTCACCGAAGTGCTGCAAGCGTCGCAGATCGCGATCAGCATGGATGGCCGCGGACGGGCGCTCGACAACGTGTTCGTGGAGCGCCTGTGGCGAACGGTGAAGTACGAGGATACGCGATGGAAAGGAGATGATCGAGCGACGGTACTACCTCAGCCGCTTGCCTGTCGGCGTGAAATGCATCGCACGCACGGTTCGCGGACACTGGGACATCGAGAACAGTTGCCACTGGAGGCAGGATCTGACGTTTCGCGAAGACGAAGCCCGCATCCGTGATCGCAACCTCCGCGAGGACTTTGCCTCGTTGAGCCGCTTCCTGCTCTCCCTGATTAAGCGACATCCCAGCAAAAACAGCGTCGTCGGCAAACGCCGTAGCTGCGCCTGGAACGATGACTTCTCGTTAGAAGTCTCTCACGGGAGCAAGCACTTTGTTGCCACTGACCCTGGGGCGTGGCCGTGGGGCGGGGTAGTAGCTGAGGAAGTCAGGAAAGCCGATGCGTCGGGCTACAGGACTTGCCGCATAAGTCACGTCTCGAATGCTTTTCCAATAGGCTATAATATTACCAGAAGTTACTTTGCTTCGCCTTCGCTTGCTGCCTTGGAATCATGAGCCGCGCGGGCGAGGCTCTCGGCCATCTCCGCGATATGGGTTTCGCGATCACCCCCACAAAATGACCGAGTAATTCGGCCTTCTTCATCGACGGCCACAAACAGCGGGCCCACATTCGAGTATTTAGGTTCGTTTTTTGACGTCTCAGTGGGTTTGGCAAGGAATTGGGCTTGCAAAGAGAGTGAAGTGAATTCCTCTTCAACTTTCGTCTTATTATCTCCATCTCCAATGACGACAACTCGCAGCGCGCCCGCGCCATATTTCTTTTGCGCCGCCGCCAACTGCTTGTAACCATCCTTGCTGTTGCTGCAAGTCCCACCGCAGAAACAGATTTGCACAATCGTTGGCTTATCGACAAAGCGAAGGTCGATGGTAGGAACGTCGCCGCTGACACAGGAACGCAGCATCAATTCAATCGGAACGCCGGGGCTTCGAAGGTAACGCCCGTGAAGCTCTTTTTCTAGGACTTTCTTCAGCTTCCACGACTTTGGAATCATCTGATCACAAAGGGCCTGAACGCGGGCGAATTCTGCGCGATCGCCAGCCATGAGCGCGGGCTCAAGCGCATCGGCGATGGTGGATTCGAGGCTTTGGCCGGAAACAAGCCACTCGCAAGGCTGGCGTGTTAAAGCCTGGGAAGCGAGATCCTCGCATAATGTCATTCGCAGATGCTGAGCCACTTCGACAGGCAAGTTGCTCTCCATCTTTGTGAAGTGATAAAGCTTCACCATCGCTTGCCAGAAACGCGGATTCAGTTGATCGGTGGCAAGAGCCGAGCGAAGCTCCCGCGCCTCCACGGAATCACTACCCAGACCTTCGTAGATCTGTTTGCGATTCGAGTCGGGAATTGCAACACCAGGCGCGAGCAACATGAATGCCTCGAAGGCGGCCATGTCTCTTGCCGTCAGTTTATCTTCCTCTTTCCAGAGCTTCGAATTGGTTTCGTAAGTTTCGGCTTCAAACGGAGCTGAGAGGAAATGCACCTCCGTTAGGTGTGCAAATACCTTAAGACTTCCGCTGCCCGGCTTCCCCGTTTCTTTCTCATCTGCGGCAATCTTTTCGCGAATCGTAACCAACAACTCCCGCCAGGCATTCGGCGCATATCGCCCGCCCAGCGCCGCCCAAGACGCGGGAAAGAGCTGAATTGGCTTGCCCGCCAAATCGGCCTTGAGATTAGGTGACTGCGAGCGCCCGCCGAGTTTTTGGGAGTGGTCGAGCGTCCATTGCGTGACCTTTTCGCGCACAAAGAGTTGCAATCGGTCGAATGAGATGCCGCCATCGGTGTCTTTGGCGTCGCCTTTGAGGCCTTGGAGCAGGTAGTGGAAGAAGACTCCATGCTTGAGTTCCTCATTTTCAAACGCCTTCTGCCCCGCTGAACAACTAAAGAGAGCGGCGACTCCTTTGGGCGGCGACGGGCTGCTGTCGGCATCGAGGCCGCGACCGCGAGTGGGGTCTGGGTCGTTGCGACAAGCGTCTACCAAAATCACTTTGACGCCAGCGAAGCTTTTTTCGAGTTCGGTGTAGATACTGGTGATCGAAATCAGCGTTTCGGCTTCATCCGCAAAAGGACGAGCATCGATCGGGCAGAAGTAGGCGTCCTTCTGGCCAGCGAATTGCAACCCGTGGCCTGCGAGGGCGATGATGACGGTGTCTTGCTCGCGGGCTTTGCGGAGGACCGCTTTGTACTGCCGCATGAAATTGTCGCGGGTCGGCAAGAGATCGGCGTTTTTCTTGCCCGTGTCGTCGGTGAGCGTGATCACTTCATACCCGCGCGCGACGAGCACTTCGCTTAACTCGGAAACGTCCTCAACCGGATACTTCAGCGGCTCCGGCTCGCGAAGCTTGGCGTGCTGATAATTCTCGACGCCGACAAGAACTGCGTAGAACTTGGGGGCGGATTCTTGGGCGTTTGCGCTTGCCAAACAGCAACCGAGGACCGCCATCGATGTGAGCATGATAACAAATCGCCGCATCGCCTTTACCTCCTGCCAAAGTTCGCAAGTCGCCAAGATTATCTAACTTGCGGGGAAGACAAGCAAGTCAATCGTTCGAACGCTGGCGAAGGAAAAATTCTTCCGGATGCGCTGATTTGATTTTTCAAACGCATCGCTGCGCATTGGCGTGTAAAGCGAGTTCAAAAGCAAAATCCTACTCAGTCCTGGAGAGACGGAAACCCTGGCTTTCGTCAGGGTAATCGCGCAGGCTCTTGAGGCGGAGGGCGCAGCGCACGTAACTCGGGTGGAAGTTCCAGGAACCGCCGCGAAGGACGAAAAACGTACTTGTTGAGCCGCTATTACGGGGATCGCGACCTCCCTCTAGCCTGGCCTGGTAAACGCCCAAACACCACTCCCATACATTCCCATGCATATCACGCATGCCCCAACCGTTGGGTTTCTTGAGACCTACGGCATGGGCATTCTTCTCTTCCTTCTCACTACCGCCAGTGTGTGCGCCGCACCAAGCATAATCGCCAAGCTGACTCTCGTCGTCGCCAAAGCTGAATCGCGTCTTGGTTCCCGCCCGGCAAGCGTATTCCCATTGCGCTTCCGTTGGTAACGTGTAATGTTCGTTCCCCTTCAACCGGCCCGCGCTCCGCTCTCGATCCGTCAGCTTGGCGCAATACGCTATCGCACCGTCATACGAAACATACGACGCCGCAACCTCGTCCCCTTCCTTCACCCAATGTTTCAGCGAACCGTCCGACTTGCGCCAGGGACGCGTCCCCATGACATCGAACCATTGCTTCTGGGTAATTTCCGTTTGGCCCAACCAAAAGCTCTTTGTCAGCGTCACTTCCACTTGGCTGCCACCCTCGCCTTCCGTGTCGTCTTCATCTTCATTGCGCTCGCTTTCATCCCGGGGACTGCCCATCAAGAATTTCCCCGGCGGGCAGTAGCAGAATTTGATTTTGAGATCGGTAAATTCGCGGACGGTCCCGGCCATAAGCGATTTGGTTCGCTCTGAATCCCTCAAATTCACAAATGCAAATGGCTTGCCGATTTGTTTGGAATCGAAGACCGGTTCCTGAGCCCGGCCGGGGTTGAATTTTTGCATGCTCGCTTCGACTTGTTCGGCGACGTAGCTGGCCAGGCTGTTGGTGGTAACGGTGTCGGTGTTGCGATCCACGGCTGCGCCGGACATGCCTTCGATCACATGATGAAAGAAAATGCCATGTTTCAGCTCATCATTTTCAAATGCCTTTTGGCCGGCATCGCAGCTAAAAAACACGGCGACGCCGCGCGGGGGTGGGGCGGAAACGGGGTCGATGCCGCGCCCGCGAGTGGGGTCAGGGTCGTTGCGGCAAGCGTCGACCAGCAGCACCCGCGAACTGGCGTGGCTGGCTTGCATCGAATCGTAGAGACTGGTGGTAGAGAGGAGCGAGTCGGCGCGAGCCTTGATGGGACGGGCGTCTAGTGGGCAGAAATAGGCTTCCTTATCGCCGGCGAATTGCAGGCCGTGGCCCGCGAAGGCGAGGACGACGGCGTCGGTTCGCTTGGCCGCATCAAGAATGCGACGGACTTCACGCTCGATGTTGGTCTTGGTTGGAAGTAGCTTGGCGTCCTTCTTGCCGGCGTCGTCGGTTAGCAGCGTTATTTCGTAATCCTGGACGCCCAAGAATTCACCCAGCGCGGTCACATCTTCAACACAGTATTTGAGCGGCGCGGGTTTGCGGAGCGTTTCGTGCTCGTAGTCTTCGACGCCGACCCCGAGGTAATAACGCTTGGGTTCTTGGCCGAATGCATTCACGCTGAAGACAAGGCCAACAGCGATCGCCATAAGGGGCTGACATCGGATTTGCATTTAAATCAACCTCAAAAAGATCTCGCGCCTCGCAGCGCTTTCGGCCTACAAAGACAAAGGGCAAAGCGTTACTCAGTTCTGGAGAGACGGAGACCGATGCTGCCGACACGGTCTGCGGGCAAGCCCCTGCCGCGGTACGCTGAGCGCAGGGTCATCGGAAAGCCGTCGAAGGCGCCCCCGCGCCAGACGAACGCCTTACTGGTTCCGCCGCTGATGTGAGGATCGCGGCCGCCTTCCAGCTTCTCCTGTAACGAATCCATGCACCACTCCGACACGCTCCCGTGTATATCACGCAAACCCCAAGGGTTCGGCTTCTTCTGGCCTACTCGGGGCGGATGCGTCTCGCCAATATTCCATGCATTTCCATCAAACCAGGCGTACTCATCTAGTCGGCTCTCATCGTCCCCGAAACTAAACCGCGTCTTCGTCCCTGCGCGGCAGGCGTACTCCCACTGCGCTTCCGTCGGAAGCGTATAACGCTCGCTCCCTTTCAATCGACCTCCCGAACGCTCTCGCTCGGTTAGCTTATTGCAATAGGTCATCGCGTCCTCATACGAAACATAGTTCGCCGCATAGTCGTCACCCTCTTTAGCGAACTCTTGCGGAGCACCAGCTTCCTTTCGCCACGGACGTGTACCCATAACCTCGAACCACTCCTGTTGTGTTACCTCTGTCTGCCCCAGCCAAAATCCCTTTGTCAGCGTCACCTCGACTGAGCTGCCGCCTTCGCCTTCCGTGTCGTCTTCATTTTCGTTTCGTCTCTTCTCATCCCGCGGGCTGCCCATCAAGAACTTCCCCGGCGGGCAGTAGCAGAATTTGATTTTCAGGTCAGTGAATTCGCGGACATCACCGGCTTTGAACGTGTTTCCGCTGCGTTTCGGAAGCAGAATGGGTGATCGCCCGGCAACATCGGTTTTGAGATTAGGCGATTGCTCGCGATCTTTGGTGATTTCGAGAACCTTGGTCGGCACATTGTCACAAACAAAGCTAGACAGCCGTGAAAACTTCATTTCTCCTGTGGCTTCGCGCAGATCTTCCGATTTCAGGCCTTCAATCACATAGTGAAAAAAGACGCCATGCTTAAGGGCGTCATTCTCAAATGCTTTTTGGCCAGCGGCGCAACTGAAGAGCGCCATCACCCCTTTGGGCGGCGGCGGGGCGTTGTCGGCGTCGACGCCGCCGCGCCCGCGAGTGGGATCGGGGTCGTTGCGACACGCATCGACCAGAATGAGTTTCACCCCGGCGAAGCTGCTTTTGAGTTCGCCGTTGAGTTTTTCGAGCGAAACGAGTGTTGCTTTCTTCTCCGCGAATGGCTTGGCGTCTTGCGGGCAGAAATAGGCGTCCTTGTCACCGGCAAACTGCACGCCATGACCGGCAAACGCCAATAGCACGGTATCGCTGCGTCCGGCGCCGTCGAGTGCTTTTTGACAAGCAGCCTCAATGTTCTTGCGGTTAGGAACAAGGTCAGGGTTTTTGGCGCCTTCATCATCCGTTAAGAGGACGACCTCGTAGCCATACTCCTTGAGGAGGGCGCCAAACTCGGTGACATCTTCGATCGGATATTTGAGCTTGGGACTTCGCAGCGATTCGTGTGCGTAGTCTTCGACGCCAACCAAAACGGCGTACCGTTTGGCGTCTTGGGCAAATGCCGCGGCGCTCAAGGCGAGCATGAAAAGAAGGCCGAAGATAGTGCTTCGCATGGAATTCGCCTTTGATGAACAGTCGCCAAACGAAAGCAAACTACTTGCCCGGTTCCGCTTTGCGGTCATATCGCACCGAAACGAAATCATGCGGAACTTCGACTTCGAAGCTGACTCGCTTCGTCGCCACCGTTTTCGGTGGCCCAAACCCAGTTTCAAAGCCGGCCCGGACTTGGCCTCCCTCGGGCAGCGGTTTGCAGCGAGCAAACTGAACATGGATCACACCGACTTTGCCGCGTTCCTTGAGACCCGCTTTGGAAATGGCGCCTTGTCCTTCATCGACCACCAGGAAGGAATCGACATTGTTTTCCCCTTCAGACCGTCGGAACCACCCCTTCGAGGTAAGGGTTCCGTCATACTCATAGGTCACGCCATCAATAACTTCCTTGTAGCCCTTGGGATACACGATCCAGTGCGTGGGCTTACTGCCCTCCGCAAAATGAAAATCGCTGAGGCCATCGATCGATAAGGAGGCTGCCACCGGCTCTCGAGTCTTATTAGTCAACTTGACTTCATAAACCTGTCCCGGCATGAGATCGACAAAGGCTTGCCCTTCTTTCACATGCGGCGTGAGGGGCGTTGGTTCACCTGAGGCCGAAACTTCCTTGGCGAGGACTTCGGTCGAGTAAGGACTGCCTGCCTCGGATTTGATCTCGGTTCCTTCGACAAAGACGCTGCGTGTCTTGGGATTATCCGCTTGCTGGAGTTTCTTATTGCGCTCGACTTTGCTGCCGCCTTCCGCTCGTTCATCTGGCTCCAATCGCACGGTGGGCTGCAAAATGCGGGCGATCGTCTTGGTCGAATCCAGGCTGACAAAGAGGTCGCCGGAATCAAGCGTGCCGCCTTGTACTCGGTTTCGGATGCGAAAATCAATGCGAACCTGCTTCAGATCCGAACCTTCAGGTTGCGCGAAAAAGAATTCTCCCTTGATCTCAAATTTGGCGTCATCCGAGACGCCGCTGGCGACAATTCCTTTCAGCGCGGAGCGAAGCTCTTCTTCCAATCCCAATCCGCTGTTGGAATCGGGGCGATCGACATGGGAGATGAAGCCGACTTTGATGGGCTGCTGCTTGGTAACCTCAAAGGCTCGCTCAGCCAGCTTCTTGAGACGATCGACAAGTTGCTCATCAGCTTTCGCAGATGATGCCAAACTCCAGGCAACGAGTGTTGCTAATACTAATGAGGTCCAAAATGCGTTTCGATTCATGTGAGTGACTCTTATGTGTTGCTGATGGTAGTTGATTGTCCGAACCAGACGCGTAACCGAGGAAGTTGGACTTGCTGTTCTCGCGTGATCACGGTGCTCGACCCGTACTCATGTCTGATGAGTGGTTGGGTTAGCGCTGCGGTCCTCGCTAACACTTCGGGTTGTTACTTGGGAGACGAGAGTCTCGCTTATGGGCTTTGAGGGCGATAAGGCACAAGAGCTAACTCTCGACCAAGTTCTTGAGCAAGCGAAATTCCATCAAAGGCTTCCCACTCGGCGCGGCTGATGAAGGCTTTGCCGGCGAAGACGGCGTCGAGGCCAAGTTGCTTGAGTTTCTGCTCGCCTACTTTCTTGACGATGTCATCTGGCTTTTCGATATCGAGCTCGCAGGCGATCGTAGCCGCGTCGAGGAACACGTTGCGGTGCAAGCGGGCGATGGAGCCGACTGGTTCGGGGAACTCTTTGAGCGGTTTGTCCTTGTCAGCACCGACAAACAAGAAGGTCCCGATCGCTTTGTCGAGGGCTTCCATGAATCGGCGTTCGTCGCGATCGAGAAGCTCATCCATCTTCTTCTTCTCAGGATAGAGCCGCCGCACTTGCTCTTCGACATCGCCAAAAACCGAGTTGCCGTCGCGAATCGTATCGGTGAGGCGAATCATGCCATGCTTATGGCAGGCCATGCAGGAAACGCCATTGACGATGAGCGAGGTTCCCGACGTTTTGAGCGAATCGGAAACCACCTCAATCGGCCCGGCGTCAATCCGGCGATCTTCGCCGTCGGTGAGCATATAGCCTTGCAGTCCATTGGGCAGGTTGAAAATGATCTCGCCGCCATCATGAACAAAGGCTTGTGCCTCGAACGGATGCCTGCCTTTGGGAAACAGGTTGAGCGGGCCGAGGGGAAAGCGAGTGAGCTTGCCGCGCCCGCGATCAGGCTTGAAGTCGTAGCTTTTCCAATAGGCCCCATGAATCGACTCATGTCGCTCGACCATGCGATTTTGGCCCGAGATGCCCGACTTGGCGTATCCGGCCCGTGCGATTCGCTCTGGCGATGGTTTCAAGAAGGACTCGGCGATGCGGACATTTTGCGCCTGTTCCAGAGTCTTTGTATGTGCGGGAATTCCCAAGATGTCGTGATAGAGCGGCGGCCGCGTCGCGGTAGTCACAAACCAATCGGCTCGCACGAGCGAAATCCGCGCCCGTGTTAGCCGCCCGATCTGCTCTTCCAGGTCCTTGAGCGATTCGCTCTTTTGTTCCTCGTAGAGGAAGCTATACGGATACTGCGAAAGAATTCGCTGCCAGGCGTCGGTCCGATCCCAATCGTAGTCCCGTAAATCGATGACAAAGACGGTGTCGAAAAGCTCCTTCGCGTCGCCGATAGGCTTGGGTAAGACGATGCGAGGCTTGTTGCTCAGGCTATTGAGCGCCTTGGAGAGCGCCGCTCGGTAAAGGGGCAGATCTTCTTCGACCGTGCGAGGATTGTTGTAAAGTTGATGCAGTGTAAAAAACCGCAAGTAGTTTCGATCTTGGCGATCGGCTTTCTCGAGGTGGTTGAGCATCGCCTTCATCACTTTCTCTATCGTGATGAAGTTGCGGGCAGCTTCGACGGGAAATTCTTTGGCGCCGGCGGTGATCCAGGCGCGGATCGCCTCCCCATCAGCGGCCGAGGGCCGCTCAGTGATTTCGCGCGGAGGCATTTCATTGCCGGCGATGCGCTCAATAATCCGCGAGCCATCGGGCTTGCCTGGCTCGACTAATTTCCCTTCAGTGAGCGCCTTGGCGCTAAGAAAATCGACATCCCCTCCTTCGCTGCTGGGGCCGTTATGGCACCGCCAGCAGTTTTGGCGAAGAGCGGCTCGGGCGCGGAGGGCGATGGGGTCGTCTTGGGCCTTGGTCGCCCCGATTGAGAAAATGAATGCAAGAAGCGCGAGACAGTAGAACAATGAGCATTTCATGGTGGGCCTCATGGATGGGAATCTACAGCTTGTTTGATGAGGTTAACGCACGAAGTGGAGGAATTCTTCCAAGAAAAAGTCGCACTTATGCTAGTTATTAACGGGCCAGAGTGGATTGGACAGACAGATCGCTACTCAGTCCTTAAGATTCGAAAACCGGTTGACTTGTATTGCAGGAATCGATAGTCGGCTTTCCGTCCCGACGAATAATAATTGGTAGGGGAAATTGACCACGTAGCACCACGATTAACGAACAGTCCGTTGCCAACTTTTACATGCGGATCTTTGCCGCCAATCAAATAATCTTGATAGCCGTCCAAGCACCATTCACTGCAATTGCCATACATGTCGTACAAGTTCCATTGATTTGGTTTCTTAATTCCAACTTGATGCGAGTATTCTTCATCCTTGTAGTACGCGTTCTGGTAACACCAAGCGAATTCTCCAAGTTGGCTCACGTCGTTTCCAAAGTAGAACACGGTCTTTGTTCCCGCCCGACAGGCGTATTCCCACTGTGCTTCTGTGGGTAGCGTAAAGCGCTCATCTCCCTTGAGTAAACCAGCTGCACGATCCCGTTCACTGAGTTTGTCGCAAAACTTGATCGCATCATCGTACGAAACATACGAGGCGGCGATGCTATCGCCTTCTTTAACGTAATTTTGAACTGAACCATCTTCCTTCAGCCACGGCCTGGTTTCCATTACGTCAAACCATAATTTCTGGGTTACTTCCGTTTGACCAAGCCAAAAACCTTTCGTGAGCGTGACTTCGACTTGGTCGCCACCTTCGCCGGCGACCGAGTCTTCGTCCTCTCTGTGGCCCTCATTGCCGCGCGGGTCACCCATCAAAAATTTTCCTGGCGGGCAGTAACAGAACTTGACCTTCAGGTCAGTGAATTCCTGAACGGTACCGGCCTGCAATGCTGGTTGCCATGAAGTGACGCTATCAACCGTCACCAGCACCGGCGACTCCCCCACCTGCTCAAATCGCAAATTCGGCTGCTGTGGCTGATTGGGTTGAATTGCTTTGACCTTGCGTGTCACCTGCTTGCTGACATAGTTCGCCAGTGTATTGAGAGAGACTTCGTTGTCATCATCCTTGGCTTTACCCGAGAGCCCCTCGATCACGTAGTGAAAGAAGACTCCATGCTTTAGATCGTCATTCTCGAGCGCCTTTTGGCCGGCGTCGCAGCTGAAATAGACGGCGATGCCCTTAGGCGGCGGCGCCGTTCCAGGATCAAAGCCGCGCCCGCGAGTGGGATCGGGGTCGTTGCGACAGGCGTCCACGAGCAGCACTTTGGAGGTAGCGAAGCTCGCTTCCATTTCGCCATAGATGCGAGAGGCGGGAATCAGCGTTTCGATTTTGCTCGCAAATGGCTTGGCATCGGCGGGGCAGAAATAGGCTTCTGGCTTACCAGCGAACTGCAACCCATGACCGGCCAGGGCGATTATCACAGTATCGCCTCGTTTCCCCTTTTCGAGCAAAGCCTTGATGGCGGCATCGACATTCGCCTTTGTCGGCGCCAGTTTCGCATCTTCTTTGCCGGTGTCATCTGTCATAAGGGTGACGTCATATCCCTGCGACTTGAGAAACTCCCCCAGCGCGGTGACATCCTCCACGCAGTATTTGAGCGGCGCGGGCTTGCGGAGGGTTTCGTGTTCGTAGTCTTCGACGCCAACGCCGAGGTAATAGCGATTGGGTTCTTGCGCCGAGGCGACGGTGGATATTGATATCGCGTACACAAACATTAAGCAGACCAAATGCGAGCGCCATTCCGCAAGTTGTTTCTGGTCTTGTGATGGAATGATCATATATCTATCAATCTTCTCGAGCTATTTGTAGAAAGCGGATGCAAATGCACCCGTTACGTAACCCGGCCAGTTACTTCACATCCTTCGCGGCTCTGTACTTCTCGAGTACTTCCTTGATACTTGACCGATCGGTAATCTCCGACGCCTTTAACTGCCACTCGATCGCTTCATCGATATTTCCTTGCGCGAAATAAATGCGAGCGAGCGTCTCGAGAATCTCCGCGTCTTTGTATTTGGTCAATTCGGCCGCACGCTTAACTGTATTCACCAAGGATTCGGTCTTACCAAGAAATTGTAAATTGTTAGCGATTGACACGCTTAGGCTATTCAAGGCAATCCCATCATTCCACATTCGTGGAATAAGTTCTTCTAAGTATTTTGTGGCGGCTTCCTTTTCATTTGCTTCGAT
>JBKJSI010000615.1:0-5795 GCA_046595915.1 Pirellulaceae bacterium | reverse complement strand
GGAAAAAAGCGGCGTCCGTGTCCCAATGGGTGTTTTTGGTTTGGACGCCAAACATCTCACTCGGAACGGACGCCATGCAGAAGTCTATCACCTCTTTCCGGTCGCTCAAACGGCTCTTCGATGACCTCGAACGGGAGTTCGTACGCGACTTGCTCGCCGTCGTCTGGAGAGTCGTCGCGGCGGTACGCTGTTTTTTCCGCCCGGGAGATTACGCCTGCGAGCACCGATAAGTTCGAGCGACGCTTGGAGCGACTGGTCCGCGAACTGGCGCGGCGGATCTTCGAGCGATCGATTCGCCGTATCGAATCCGATGACCGCGCGCAGACCGTTGCCTCGTTTGAATTCAACGGCGAACACTATCGACGCAATCGCCGGACACCTCGCTCGATCGACACCCGGTTCGGTGCAATCTCCTTTGAGCGTTCGTACTTTCAAAACACTCAGCCCCAATCCCCGGGTATCGCGCCGCTGGACTGGCGATTGGGAATCGTCGCCTGGCGGATGACGCCGGCGCTGGCGGAAGTCACCAGTCGGCTGACCGGAGCGAAATTGAGCGGGTGTGTGCTCCACGCAACGGGACCAGCACTCCTTATGCGATCTGCATCATCGAGTGCCGGTCTTTGGGCGGGGTTCTGGCGGGACGGATGCGCCACGAATCCAGCAGCCGAAGCTCGTGAGGCCGGGGATTCGTTGGACCCTGACCTGACGGGCAGCGACAAGCCACGGGCGAAATCTGGTTTTATATGACTGGGAATTTGTCGGCAGCGCAGAGGCTTGCAAACAAACATGTTTTATAGGAGGCAATCGAATCGGAAGAAACCTGTCGACTTTGTTGATGGTTCAGTAGGTAGGCGGTCACCTCCGTCGAAGTGACGCCAATTCACGTTTTTAACAGCCGGGCGATGCCGTCCTGTTCGTAAGGTACTTGAAATCAGGCGCTCCCGCTTTCCAGCGACGTCTGAAGGTTCCGCAACATCGTTGCCCGATCCGTCGCGAGATTCCCGCCTGTCACGCCAGGGTCTTCAAGCACGCCCTGCACCCCCACCATCGCCGATAGAAGATGGATGAATTCCATGGGCGTCTTGATTGCAACTGCGTTGCCTTGAGGTTCCTTGGTGTTGATGTATCGTTCAGCCAAGTCGAGATCAGTGAAGAAGGGCAACATGAGAGCATCCTCATGGCCTTCCGCCGAGATCTGTAGGCAACTGTAGCCAGCGCCTTTCGTGACGACGTGGACGGGGTAATCGAAGAAGCGCACCGTGGGCAAATATCGCTCGATGAACTCCATCACCGAATACGACGTGGCGTTAACCCCTTCAGGCGTAAGTTCGGGGTCGAAGGCGACTTCATATGTCGGTGGCCGAAACGCCTGCACAAAGTTCCAGAGCTTAACCGGGCTGTCGAATGCCTTGAATTGCCCTGCGATGCGTTGCTGTGCTTGCCAGCGTGCTGCCTTGTCGACGCTCGTAAATAGGGCCGTCGCCAGCACGAGTTCGCCATCCACGCGGCGATTGAGGGCGGTATAGACCTGGCCTCCTTCGATTGCCCCTTCAAGGATCGCATAGACCGGATAGGTGAACTCAGTCATGGATAGGCTCACTGAGGGCGATACTGATCATCAACCTATCAAACGGATGTCGAGTTGAACACTTTTTAGGGGCGCCACAAGGACAACTGAAACGAGCCGCAGCCTTACTTGACGAAGACTAGGAGGCGGCCAACGTTGTCACCGCCACCGTCTGCGTGCAGTTAGATCTAAGCCGGACTCACCTGAAAACCGAGGATGGATAGCGTCTCTCGAATCGACGACAAGCCTGCCTAATTTATCCAGAGCTTCCGTTCTCCCTAGAGAACGGACAGCACTGGCCCGTACCCTAAACAAAACGGTTCGCTGACTTTACTCTCGACGAAGAGTTCTCCAATCGATCTTATAAGTCTGCTCTTCTGAGGAAATTCTGCCTGCATCTGCTGTCGGACCTCATTCAACTCGGCTTCAGTTCTCTGGTGGCCGACAATGGCCTATTCGCACTCTGCACGAAGGTAGTGAGGGCATTCGACTTTCCCTGTTGGCCCTGCCAGATCTTCCATACCGAATTGCTGGGCATGCTTCTTCGCTGCTTTAACCAATAATGTTCTACGCCGGTAGGTGTGACTTCCGCCTTCGGGAACGCCTTTGCTTGGCATGCCTAGAACCGCCGCCGCTAGATAATCTTCGCGGATCGCTCACCCATACCCGATGCCCTTCAATTGAAGTGGGCAACCCGGAATTGTAGGCAGTTATCCGGAAGAGGTCAGGCGTTTCATGGACACCAATGGCCACAATTCTTCGGAACTAAGGACACGATGTCCCTTTGCGAAAGGAAATCTGTTCGGCGAACCTATGCGAACCGCCAGCAGCCGAGCAGGGAAAGGAGTCATCACAGCACGTCGATTGCAGCTGGAAGAATTGCTCGACGCGATACGCACACGTCGGCTGTCGTTCAGCTTGGAACTTCGCCATTGTCACCACCGGGCGTTCTGAACGCCTGCCCGATTCTTGGTTGTCGACGCCGTCACCAATTTCAACTCACCACGGCATTGGGCAATTTGCGGCAAAGTTGTTCCAGTGGTGATTGCCAGGACAAATTGGACAGGTTTTTTTGCACCATAAGCGTGCATAAGTAGCAAATTAACTTACCCCCATCCATCAATCATATTTTTCTTGCGCGAGTACTACTTCTATTAAAAAAACTTGTCCAATTTGTCCAATGTCTACGTAAGTTGAGGTTCGTCAATCATTTACGGTGGACAGCCCGACAATCCACCCGTTGTCCCTTCTGTCCATAAAGGTGCCGATTTCGGTCATCAAGCGTGAACGATCTAGCTTATGCCAACGTCAGGACTTTCGTGCCTGATCCGACTCGGATAGGTAATCGCCAGAGTGGCCGACCATCGTGGCGCCCCTGAAGTGCAGTAAACGCAAATCGAACTTCTGCGCCGGATGCTCCGGCGTCGCCCTTCCGCTCAGCCGGTCACGCAATGGTGCTGCAGGGTATATGCGTGCATCGACTGAGCGCCCAGCTTTTAGGCTGCCAACAGGCATGCCAATGTAGCGGCTGATCGGCGCCACGATGTTGGCATCTTCGGCTTGTCGCAGTAGCGTATTATTTCAGTGTTTTTCGCTTTGCACGCTTGCGTTCGCCGCTGAATCTGCGATGAAGGATTTCATTGTTTGCGGAGCTCATGGAAGAGCGCCGCAGGGTTCACATGATTGCTATCAAGGAGGTACACCTCACATGGAAACTTCATCGACTTACATCACGTCCAGACCAACTGCTCGACAAGTGAGGGCGCTGCCGTCGCCGCCTCCTCTTCCGACGGAAATGCCACCAAGTCGTAAGCTAGAGCCGCCACCGACTGGCGCATGCTCCAAGAACTATTCGAAGGACCTTCCCGCTCAAGAGTGGCCCTTGGCGAAGTTGAAGCCTCATCCGAAACAACCGGGGCTATTTCAGGACTTAAATGACGCGGATTTCCAACGACTGATCAAGAGCCTGGAGGCGGATGGTCAGCGGGAACCGATCGAAATCCTCCCTGATGGGACGATTATTTCAGGTCACCAGCGGGTGAATGCCGCGCGGCAGCTTGAATGGAATCAGATCAACGCAATTGTTCGAGGTGACCTATCGCATAAGCCGGATGAAGTTGAGAAGCGACTGATCGAGGTGAACCGTCAACGCAGGCAACTTTCGAGCCTAGATCAAGTGCGATGCGAAATCCGCTTGCATGAATTATCGCACCCTAACGCCCTTCGGTGGGAAGTCATAAATCACCTTCACAATGCCCCCTCACTAGATGGAAAAGGGAAAGGCGGATGCGCGACTAGCAAAAAGCATCTTGGTCGTCTTTACGATATCGCTAAAGCGTCCATGGCGCTTCAAAGAGCTGTCAACGATGGAATAATAAATCAGGTCAAAGCCTGTATGCTCGCCAAGCTATCGGAAGCAAAACAGCAATCCATCGTCGAAGAGATTCGAAATGGCGGCGATATCAATTACCTGCTGAAAAAACATGGATGCATCCTAAAAAGCCCGTCGAAGGATCCGATACTTGAAGCGCTCATACGCTGCGCAGAACGATGCGTGAATTTGGAGAACGGGGAGCCGGCAGCCAACAAAGCGACCTGCTTAAGTTATGACGAAGGTTTGAAGGTTCTTTCGAACTTGACTACCAAAAAAATAATGGAACGGAAAAAGGCGAAGAGCCTGGCAGCGAAGTCGGCTCGCGGCGTTAAATCGAAGCCTCAGAAAAAAGCCGTTAAACGTTCCTCGCAGTCGAAATAGACTTGCTGACCGGCGACCACTACCTGGCGAATGATTTAACAAACTCGACCGGCATGGCCCAAGGACGGGCCGAGCCGGCGCGTACAATGGGTGAGCCTTGGATAACCATTTCCGGTGAGGTTCTATCCCTTCATGAATTGCCCGTAGTGTGGGCCGCCCGTGCCGAGCAAGACAACCAGTCCCTCATTGTCATCGAGATTGAGCAACTCGTTGATATAGCCGTAATCGACCGGGTAGGTCTTTTCTACCTTCTCCTGCTGCGTCGGGAACAGCTTCTGAGGCCTTTTGGGCGATCGATCGTGACGAGGTACTCGCCGAGGGCTGCGACCTTCGAGTAGTCAGCCGCGAGCGGATTACCCTGTTCAGGCCAGCCGCCCTGCATCCCCGGCTGGCGCGGCGGGTCTCCGTCCGGATTGTGCCAAGGATACTTCGCCAGCATCCCACCCTCATTGCGCATTCCCGTCCAGATCCCGGGCGCCGCACCTAGCCCGGCCCCCAGCAGCCCCAGCGACTGCCGCCAGCCCCGCCGCGAGAAGTGCTTCTCGGGCATGAACTGATCGAGAAGGGCTCCAGCGCCGTAGCCAGCCGTCCCCAGGAGCATGCTGCCGGTGATCGCGGCGGTGAGCGGGTTGGGCCGCCAAAGGGCTTCTGGAGGCCTGTGATGACGTTGGCGACGGGCTCCAGGATGCCTGCAGCCGACTTCACGGGAATCCACAGCCCATCTGCGAGTGCTGGCGCAGGGTCAATTACGCTGCTCGCTCGCAGCTGGGCTGTTTTCGGCTCCCACAGCAGGACCTCCCCGCCCTGCAGTGGATGCCGCTGGATCTCGGGCCAGCGGAGGGCGGCTTGGGTGAGGAGGCATTGATCGTAGGGGACACACAACACTGGACGTTGATTTGGGAACGCTCACGGTGGGACTCATTTCGGCTTGGAAATCACAGCGAACTTAAGGTCATGTTCGATTGGCGATCAGTCGGTCACCAATGTGAATCGGGTTCACTGTCGTTGCCACCCGCGTATCGCTATTAGCCCAAACGTTTGCTGCCTTCTGGTCGCGCCAAATTTGCCTGGTGGTTCCAATTGCGAATCCCCAATCAAATCTGGAATCGCCAATACCTACTGTAAGGGGAGCGTAGTTTTAGACACGAATCCGTTGAACCTAGGCGGTCAATGGCGCCTGCCTGCTAATAGTCCTCATCTTCGCCATCATCAGCGGGCTCCCACATGTCATCGTATGGTTCTTCGTCGCCTTCGATGTCATCTAGATCTAGATGGTCCGCCAGCACATACCTCCGAAATTCGGCTTCTTGGTTCACGACTTGTTGGCCTCGACCAGCAAGAGAAGGAATTCGCGATGGCGTTAATAAAGAATGTCCAAAGAAACTATCGCCAGGCAGAATATCGGTCGCGGCAAGTCCAGGGGCTCCCTCTTGGTTGGGATTGAATGCGCGATCCTCTTGGCCTCCTTCGGAG
>JBKJSI010000577.1:0-9338 GCA_046595915.1 Pirellulaceae bacterium | reverse complement strand
TTGCCTATCTTCGCCAAAGTTACCGCTGGCCCTGGCCAATCAGTCCATTCAATATTCTGAATGAAACCTGCCTCAATGAACTCCCGACCACGCTCCACACCGTTAATGTCTGATGGCTGCGTTATTGTCACCTTGGCAATTGCTACGACTGACTGCTGTGTCTTGTATCCATCATTAATGGCTTGAACGGAACCGGACTTAAGCAAAGCACCAAATGGCTCTGGTTGATAGATTGGACTTCGCTTGACGATTATCGCGTCGGTAGCCGCGACCTTCACCACAGCAACCTCGCGCTTCCAAGTGTATCCGGTATCTGGTCGAAACACTGCAGCTCCCATGATTGGCTTTGCTCCGTCCCAGAGAATCTCCACTTTCGACCAAGGCACGGCCGTTAGTCCAATTGTCTGACTCCCTGGAACTATTGAGCCTTCTACTGGCGTTTCCCAACCCAGATTCGGAACATTGCCACCAATTGCATGGTACTCATACTTTCCACCCCAGGGCACAGCAGTTGGCCCCGTTAACATTGTTGTCCAAATCTTGAGTCGATCCACCGGCATCTGGGCTTGCATCGTTGGTACGCCCATCGCATCAACCGGCTGCACGAAGAGTTCGATCTGGTCAAACGTTTGCGCGGACATGTCCAGCAAGCCGACCGCCTCCACAAATAGAAGGTGGTCGTAATCTACCGAGCCGATTGGCTGCATGCTGTGAATTCGCTGCCAGGTTGCCGGCGTGTTCCCCACCACTGGCGTTATTTGTCGCCAAACGCGGATGTTGGAATCCTCGCTAAACACCAAGCGAAATACCGCGTTGAACGAATAGTTTGGATTCCCGATGGCCACGCGATGCCGCAAGACGAATGGCAGGAAGTCATCTTCAAATGCCGCGACCACCGGAATGTTATTCGCATTGGTTTGGCCATAGTCGCCAGCCAAGTCGCCTGAGTCGTAATCGTCGTCATCGGTGTTCGCCAGCACCCAGCCTTCATCTTTGGAATCCGCTTGTACTCCGCTGGCAACATTCAAATTGATCGTGGCTACATCGATGTCCCAGGCATACTGGCTATAGAGATAGGAATCAGGGCCGGGTTGATTTGGACTGAGTCCCCAGCGCTCTCGGGCGTAGGTGTCATAGGGCACAAATGCATCTGGCAACCCCGGAAAATTCGCGTTGCCGCCAACCCCTGTGGGGCCGCCGCCCCAACCACCGCCCGGAGGCGGTGGATCACCTCCCCCCTCGCCCGGCGGATCACTCGATGCAATTGCGTTTGGCCCGCTTCGCATCTCAAACGAGGCGATGCGCTGCGCGAGGTCACTCGCAACATCTCCAATCCAGTCTTCCATCACACTCAACGTCGCACTAGCCAGTTCGCGATCTTCGATTACGAGTAATATATCGCGGGCCGTGACTAGATCATTTTGATCGTGATCTGCGTTCCGCGCTCGCTCGAGGAAGGCGCTATCGACCAATCCGCTTCGCTGCAGAGAACTCGGCGAGAGTAAAACTCCATCGGCCGCCAACATCGAGCGTGATTCTAGTTGTTCTATCCGCGAGAGCCGGCAGCGATGCGATCTTAACTTAGGAGGAGGGGGTAATCTGTGCGGCTGATATCGGAACATGCGGCGGCTCCAGTTCTGCCTTGTTCACCAGTGCTGTGGAACTGGAGGCATTCTGGGATTGGGAGAGAGCGCCCGTCAAGCAAATTCTAGTACGACTTCACCTTTTTTGCATCAGTCAATATCGATGCGATGTTTTGTTTTGTTGATCGTCGTGGCCCCAAATCTGGCTTCATTTTGGGGCTGGAACGAAATTCAGCTGCTTCGAGGGGCTTTTGGGGCTCGACGTGTGAGCTGGGAATTTGACCGCAATTCCTCGCTTACGCTTCTTGTTGGGATTCGTGCTGTTAGTTCACGCCTGCGTACAAATAGTCTGCGGCTTTTGCGGACTGGGTTAGGCTGCGGGTTTTGGCTACGTCGTTTGTCGATTGCGAGGCGAGGCTTTGGGAATAGGCCATGAACGCGGCGTCATTTGCTGAGAGGTTTGCCGAGCCGGCTTCGCCTGAGGCGCCCGATACACCGCGAGTATTGGTGCTTGAGCCTGGTTCTCCGCTGCCGGAAGTTGCGCCGAAGATTTGCGTTGGCGTGCCGGTGACCTGGAAGACGTAGTTCGTACCAATCAATTTAAGCGCGCGTACTTTGTTGGCGCTTGTCATCGGGATGGTTGCTGTTTTGGCTGCGCCGGAGGCGTCGTTGCCGGTGATCGTTACGGAGGACTTATTGGCAGCGAGGGTTAGCTTGAGGTTGGTAAAGGCGGCCCAAACTCCGGTGGCCGAGGTCCAAGCGAATCCATTTGGTCCGGGGCTGGCGGCGGCGAGGAATCCTGTCTTTGCCGATGACGCGAGTCGGCTGTTGAACATGGAGCCGAGCTGTTTAGGCGGGGCGTACATGAAGTCGTTGTACAGCGTTTCGACGCCTTCGCTCAGATTGACGCTGATCTTGGAGCCGTTGACGCTGCCGCCTTGGGTGCCGACGCGATAACGCGTGTCGGAGAGGCCATTCATCGTCACCTGGTTGATCGTGTAAGCGCCTGGCGGGAGCTGATCGAAGGTGTATCTGCCTTGCGAATCGGTGACGACCGTTTTGTCGATTCCATCGGAATCGAATGAGCTCGTTCCGATGATGCGAATCGTGATGTTGCCGATACCGACTTCGGTGGGCTGTTTCTTGCCATCGCCGTTGGTATCGAAATAGACTCGTCCGGTGATCTTGCTCGGCTCGAAGTCGAGAATCGTCATTGTCACGGTGACGGAAGAGGAGATCAGGCCGCCGGCGTCTTTGATCTTATAGGTGAACGTTTCGATGCCGGTGTAGCCCGAGGCGGGCGTGTAGACAACGGATTTTTTATCCGCTGAAATTTCGACGCTGCCGCCGTTGGAGAAGCCGGTGACTTCTTCGATCGTGAAGGTTTCGGTCGGATCGGGATCGGGCTTGTCGTTGAGCAAGAGATCGAGCGTTTTCGATTGGTTCTTGCTGGTGGTGAACGCATCGGCGCCGGCAGTGGGAGCGTCGTTGGTGTTAGTGACGGTGACTTTTACGGTGCCGGTGGTTTGGGCTCCGCTGGCGTCTTTAACGGTGTAGGTGAAGGTGTCTACACCTTGGAAGTTGGGCTTCGGCGTGTAGTTGATCGATTTTTTATCGCTAGAAATCGTTACCGTGCCATTCACGGATGCCTGAACGCCGGTGATCTCCAGGGTGTTGGTCGTGTCATTGATGCCGGCGCTGTCGTTTTCCAGGACGGTAATGTTGGTGGCGGCGGAATCTTCTTGGACGGTTCGCTGGTCTAGTCCGGCAACGGGAATTGCGGCCGCATTCGCGACGGTGATGGTTACGGTCGCGGTGGACTTGAGTCCGCCTGGATCGGTGATCTCGTAAGTGAAGGTATCTGTGCCGACATAGTCGGCGTTCGGCTTGTAAAACACTCCTGAACCGCCTGCAACGACCGTGGCGGTTCCATGTTGGGCAGGGGTGGTGATATTCGTTACTTTGAGTAGTTCTTCGGCATCTGGGGTGAACAAGTCATTTTGAAGAACGTTGACGAATTCTGGCTCTGGGGGGTTCGCCGCAACGGTGTCGGTGTCGGGTACCGCTGTTGGCGCGTCATTTTTGGGCGCGACTTGGACGGTGATTTCGGCCGTCGAGGTGCTGTTGTCGATATTTTTGACTGTATACGTGAACTTCGCTTCACCGAAGAAATTGGGCTTTGGGGTGAAGAGCACTGTTTTCTTGTCGCCCGAGATCGTTACCGTGCCGCTGGCGACTCCGCCTACCTGTGAAACGGGGCCCACGGCAGTAATCTCGAGTCCTGCGAGTGTGCCTGTCGTGACGACGTCGTTGGGAAGAATTGGATTGAGGGATGTAGCTTGACTATCTTCATCAACATTGAAGGTATCGTTAACGGCCGTTACGGTCGGGGCGATCGAGAGCGTGACCGTTCCAAATTCGATTTGCGATTTGGGGAACGCGGCGGTGTTGGGTTGGTAGCGCGTGGTATCGAGATCGAGACTGTCACTTTCATTCGATTCAAATGTCAGTTGTCCCGACTTTTTGGCGGTGAAGGCTTGCTTGAAGAGCAGGATCTCGGCCGTTCCTGGGAATGGAGGGCCGGTCAAGAGTTGACCGATGGCGCCGACTTCATCAAGCAAACCGGGACTCGAGGTTCCCGGATGGGTCGAAGGATAGTTCGCAGTATTGAAAGTGATTGGACCCACTAAATCAGCGAAAGTCTGGTCGTAGACGATGTCCATGTAGGCGGAGAAAAGGCCATGGGCATCGACCGTCGAGAGATCTTTGGTAAAGACGCGTAGTTCGAAGGCGCCGCCATTGGCGATCGACGTGATCGGATTGCCTTGAGCATCGGTCACTTTGAGGATGAACTGCACGAGCGGCGCGGCGGCGACATTGACGCTTGCAGTGCGAGGTGAACTTGAGTTTCCGGCGGCGTCTTTGGCGATGATGCCGAAAGTCTGTGTGCCGACTTGGGCGGCCGTTGGCGTCCAGGTTAGCACGCCGGTCACGGGATCAATTGTCATTCCCGCAGGGGCGTTGGCTAAAGAGTAGCGGAATCCGCTCGATCCCTCATCTGGATGTTGGGCATTGTAGTTGTAGGGCTTGGTGGCGATTGCTTCTGTGGGCGGTGCGGGCGAAACCTGGGCGGGGCCGGTGCGATCGATTTTTAGATTGTACGTTCCCGCCAAGCTCTCGATGCCGTTGACGGTTTGCGTGACGCGTACGACATAGTCGCCATCCACCGTCGCATCAAACTGAGTGGTCGGGATATTGACGCTTGTCCCGCCTGCGGTGAGGGTCTCGATTAGGGTGTTGCCGTTGTAGAGCTTGATCGTTGCGTTGGTGGTGAGGCCGCTCACCGCGAACTGCAAGTTCGTCGCATTGGTGACGCCGTCATTGGAGGCGATGCCCGAATCGCTGGCTGCTGTAAGATTGAGCGAAGGTGCAGTGGGGCGAACGTCAATGTTCAATACTTGGGAATCAAAGCGATCGCCAAGTTCATTGGGGTCGTTTAGATTTGGGGCGACATTCTCCGGTTGTCGAACCTTCACCTTGATCTGCATCGTCCCGATGAAGCCAACGGGCGGCGTCACCGTTAATTGCCCCGTCGAAGCATTGATTTGGAATGTGTAATTAACACTTCCGACTTTTTCCGCCGAGAAAACTCGCTGATTATTTTCTACATCTTGGGCAGAAAGCTGAATGACGGCTGGAACGCCGGTAGTCGTCGATGCCGTGGGAATGGAATTTAGAAAAGGATACGAGTTGTTCGGATACACCGACTCGTTTTCGCCCGCAATATTCACGGTGAACGTTCGTGCAGCAGTATTGCCATCACTGTCGGTGACATTCACGGTTACGGTTACCGCGCCAGTCGCGCCTTGAGGCGCTTTCAGGAAGAGCACGCCATTGTCATCGTCTGAGAAAATCGAAGCCGAGGTGATGACAATGGGGGTGATAGGCCGATTGTCATCATTATTGGGATCGATTCGAGGCTGCGCGCTGATTGCCTCGCGAACGGCATCCCCTTTGACGAGTCGGCCGAACACCGAGTGATTGAAGTCGAGAAATCGTGTTGCCGTGTCGGTGATAAAGAATTGCGAGCTATTCGTGTCGTCTCCGGCCTTCGCCATCGACAATAGGCCGGAAGAAGTGTGCTGCAAGTCTATATGGAATTGGTCGTCAAAATTGGAAACGCCAGGGATCGATGCGCCGCTGGAGGTGAATCCGCCGCCTTGAATCATGAATCCGTCGATGATGCGATGAAAGAAAGTGCCGTCTAACTTGCCGCTTTGCACCAAGTCGATAATTTTCGATGTGATGCCGGGGACTTTATCTTCAAAGAGCTCAAACGTCATTTCACCAAAGTTTGCGACGGTCAGTTTGAGGCTGCGGTTGGTGTTGGTGGTTTGCGCGGTTAATTTTGAGCCATCGCTGACATTGGTGACGGAGAAAGTCAGTGGGCCGCTATCGGTGTCATTGGCATAGAGCGGAATCATCAGCGGCGAGCCGGCGATCACGGCCTGAGTGCCGATCGCTTCCAGCGTTGGCACATCTCCCACCATCAGCGCTCGGCTATCGAGATTCTCTAGGCGCAAAACGCGGTTGCGCCGCAATGAACGGGCGCGTTCGATTTTTTGAGTGCGGGCGGCAGCTAGACGCTTGAGGAAGGACAATCGCTTCATGGTCGGGAGGCTCGAAAGGTGTTCGCGATCGAAGGGAGCCAGCACGCTTGGGACGCGCTAAATGGCGTGTGGCATCCTTTCCACGTTAGTTGTGAGTGTTTGAAATTGAACCAGCGAGGCGGGCTTCCTTGCCGCAACAAGTCGTTTCCCTGTCAAGAGATAGGAGTCGGGAGACTTAATCCGATGGCAGGCTGGCGGCGACCTTTTCCTTCCGCGAGGGTTATGCAGAATGGAGCGCCGCTAGAATTCGACGTGTATGACAGGCGACAAGTTCCCTCACTCCGCCAAAAGTCGGTAGGCCGCAATTTGCTCTAAATCACTGCAACTGCATGGCTTACGCCGCATTTTGATACATCTAGAACATCCCGAGACCCGCCCATGAGCCGCATTGGTGTCGCATTTTCCGCGTTTTTTAAGTCCCTCTTCGATGGGGAAGCCGCCAAGCGGATCGAATCGGCCCTCGTTGCCGCCGCGCCGCGCCAAGAGTCGCTTTCGGCCCCCAAGCCGGCGCCTAGCGTTAAATCTGCACCTGCTCGCAGCGAAGCTATTAGCCTGCTCGCATTGCTGCAGCGCGAGGCTCGGCTGGTCGATCTCGTCCAACAGCCACTGGGTGAATTTACTGATGCTCAGATTGGCGCTGCTGCTCGGGATGTGATTACCAATACGGCAAGCGTTTTGAAGCGGGTGATGGAGATTGCGCCAGCGAGTGCGTCGGAGGAGGGGGCGTTAATCAGCGTTCCGGCGGATTACGACGCAGGCTCGATTACGCTTTCGGGGAATATTCCGAGCAGCGGACCCTATTCGGGGAAAGTCGTGCATTCGGGTTGGAAGGCGCGGAAGTGTGAGCTGCCGGCATGGACGGGGGGGAAAGCGGCGGCGCTGGTGATTGCTCCGACCGAGGTGGAGGTTGGTTAGGCTTGGGGAAGTGTCATGATTGTGGTGGCGACGGCGACAGCGTTTTTCGCGGGAAAAGTGAGATTTCTGTCGCCACGGGATGACGGGATGTGAAGGCAGTGTTAGCATTTAGTAATTATTAGTTACAGATAAATTACTAATAGAGGATATCTAGTGTGCTTTCCTTGGGAACTTTACTGACCTGATCGACCGCAACCAAAGTGATGGTCCCACACATGGTGGAACTCATGGATAGCTTCTGAAGGCATGCGCATGGGCGAAGCTACCACAAATTGTACGGTTTGCGGCAAAGAAATCTTTACCCGGACCGCCGATAGCCAAACCGGACGTTGCTTCAGTTGTTATCACAAGTATCGCTTTCATCCGCCTGACGACTTCACTCTCCCTCAAGACTTCCACGACCAATTGGTCGCCGAGCGTTTTCGGTGGAGTCCCACCGCATCGATGCGTGGCGATTCGGCAATGAGCAAACGAGAACTGGCTTCGAATTCGCGCTGAAAAAATTCAGAGAGTTCGACGCGATCTGCGGTGAGTGGCTCCCGAGATTGCGCGAGTATGCCGAGAGCTGCCGAATCGCGAGCCCCGCGCCAGCGGAAGCGAATCTCTCGGCAAAGGATCGCGCTAAGCAGCAGATCTATGAGGAGTACATCAAGAAAACGCATCGATTGCCCAATGGTCGCCGTCATCAAGTTCATTTCTGCATCTGTCCGCTGCTTGCGATTTCCCGTCGCCAAACGCCTATGGCCCGGCGAAGATCCTCGCAACGTCATATTTACTTACGAGGATCGCTAGTACTTCTGGGAGACCATCTACACAGGCCCGCAAAGCCCGTATTGGTGGTGGGTCGATTACCATTGGCTCATCAAAGATCCTCCTGACCCTGTCAAAGAGGTTCCACTGGAAGACGAGCGAGTACTCACCCTCGGAGGCCAGTGGGTCGCCAAAACTCCGCAGGGTGAAGACCCTTGGGAAGTGCATCATGGCTCTATGTGGGGCGGCCAGCACGGGGGATCGAAAACCGCGCTCTGGTCCTGGAATGGCACACGGGCGCAGTTTATTGAAGAATATGGCGACATCACCTATTGAGGGGTCTTCTCTCGCCTGAGGGCCGCCTCGCACCTTGGAACCTGCGGAGCTTCGCAATGTCTCGTGTCGTCCACTTCGAAATCTACGCTAGCAATACCGAGCGAGCAATTGAGTTTTACTCCAAACTCTTCGACTGGAAATTTCAAAAGTGGGATGGGCCGATGCCTTATTGGCTCATCACCACCGGCCCCGACACCGAGCGCGGTATTAACGGCGGAATGGTGACGCGCCGTGGTGAAATCGACGGCCAGGCGGTGATCGCCTATGTCTGCACTATCGGCGTCGAAGCAATCGACGCCGATGTCGACAATGCGGTAAAACTCGGCGGCCAAATCGCAGTACCCAAAATGCCGATCCCCGGGATCGGCTGGCTTGCTTATGTTAAAGATACCGAAGGCAATATCTTCGGCATGATGCAAAACGATCCCGATGCAAAGTGACGCGCCAAACTGGCTGGAACAGACGCTTACGAACCATGAGCGACCGCGACTACCGGTGGCTTCGAGTCGTCCACTACTTCTACCTTCTTGCTTGTCAGTAGTTCCGCGATGTATTGGAACACCACGAAGAACACCGGCACGAAGAAGACCGCCAGAAACGTCGAAGCGATCATCCCGCCGAATACCGCCGTGCCGAGGGCTTGTTGGCCGGCTGCGCCAGCGCCGTTGGCCCAGACCAGAGGTGCTACACCCAGGATGAAGGCGAAGGAGGTCATCAAAATGGGGCGGAAGCGGAGGCGGGCGCCTTCGATCGCGGAATCGAAGATCGATTTGCCTTGCTTTCGCAAATCGCGGGCGTATTCCACGATCAGAATCGCGTTCTTGCTCGCGAGAGCAAAGATGAGCACGATGCCGATTTGCGTGTAGATGTTGTTGTCGAACCCGCGAATCCAGCAAGCGCCGATCGCGCCTAACAGACCGAGCGGTGTTACCAAAATGACGGCGAAGGGGATGATCCAGCTTTCATATTGGGCCGCGAGCACGAGAAACGCGTCGGTGGCGAATCGATCTACATCTTCGCCTTCGCGGTGCTCCTCGTGTATCTCGTGCTCGCGGCCCAATATGAAAGCTGGATCATCCCCTTC
>JBKJSI010000398.1:0-5715 GCA_046595915.1 Pirellulaceae bacterium | reverse complement strand
GTTGCCATGCATGTCATGCAGACCCCAGGCGTTGGCTGGATAGCTGCCGACTTTGGTTGCCTTGCCGATCGACGGACCAGGCTCGCCGACGTTGTAAGGCTTGCCTTTGAAGTTGGCTTGCTTGCTGCTGAGCGAATCGCCGAAGGAAGTTGCGGTGGTTGTGCCGGCGCGGCAGGCGTATTCCCATTGTGCTTCAGTGGGTAGACGAAACTCCCAATCTGTAGGCAGCTCGCCTGAATCGTGCGCGAGCTTTGTTAGCTTGGCCAGATAGGCTTCGATCTCGGGGTAGTTCACGTTGCCGACGGGATAATCATCTCCTTCGGGAAGCTCGGCGGTCAGTTCGCCGGGCAGTTTGCCCATCACGCGCTTCCAGTTGCCTTGCGTGGCTTCGAACTTGGCGATCCAAAAGCCCTTGGTGAGTGTGACTTCGACTTGATCTTCACCCGGTCTTCGCTCTGGCTCGCCGGGCGGGCTGCCCATGGTGAGTTTTCCGGGCGGGCACCAGCAGAGTTTGATGTGAGCAATGGTTTGTTCAGCGCCAGCTTTTTCGCCTTTCATCGTCTCGTTTTGCGCGAGTGCGCTGCTCGCGAGAAGGCAAGCTAGTAGGGGAAGACCATATCGCGCGGCCGAATACATCTCATGGTCTCCTGCAGTCAGAAACTTCAGGTTAGCGCAACGAACGAGCGAGATTTATTTCTTGTCCCAACTTCCGAACATCCAAAGCAGCGTGATGATGGCGAGGGGAAGGATTGGTTTCCAGGTGGCTTTGAAGAATCCGGTGATCTTCTCAAGCAAAGTATCCGTTGCGGAGGGTTCAGTCTTCAACAGATGGTCATACCTACCGAAATCGAACTTCGGAAATGGGCTCGGCTCCGGGAGCGGCTTGAAGTTGGTGTCGCGAGCGGCGAGTTTGCTTTCTAACAGGGCAATCGTCACCTCTTTATTTCGCAAGTCATTTTCTAGTTTCGCGATCTGGGGCTTCCACTCTTTTTCAACCGTTAGACGGATTTCGTCAAAACTGGTTGCGTATTGGCGGTAGTTCACATAGAGAACTCCGATCGCGACAACGAGGCCCGCGAAGGGTATCGCGAAGCTGGAGATCCACCATTTCCAATTGCTTTCCTCGGCCATTGGCCCTCCTCAACGCTAGCGGTCAAATCGACGCACCTCTCGCCTCGGGACCATAGCCCAAACCGCGCTTAGCGCGGTTGTCAGCAACGATCTGAATCACGTTAGCCTCAAATCTGACGCCATAAGCTCGGGAGCCGCTACGCTCGCTGGCACACTTAACTACCGCCGTCCATTGCCTTTAGCGTGCTGCCTAGAGGTTTGTTCAGGTCACGCTGTTCGGCCTTCGATGCATGTTTACGGAGCGTTGTATCCCTAGTTTGGGGGTCAAACCCGAGGCTTTACCGCGCGGAGCAAGAGAATTGGCGGCTTTGAGGCACAGCGTTTTCTTTGAGAATTTCGCCATAGAAATGAGCGGGACTGGTTGACTTAGCGGGTTGTAATGACCGATAATCCGCCGCAAGCCAAATTTAGGCTGTCATTGTTTGTCCCTTGCGGCGTTAGTGCCGCTGTGCTGGAGTATCTAGAAGATGAAAACGTCGCATTGGGTTTTGGGAACCGTTTCTGTTTTGCTGCTTTCCTTCACCGCCATCATCGCTGAAGAAGTCGATGTCAAAGGCGTGAAGTGCCTCGTGAATGCGAAAGTTGACGCCAAGGCCGATAAGTCAGCCGACTATAAGGGCGGCAAGGTTTACTTTTGCTGCGACAATTGCCCCAAGGCATTTGCGAAGGACACCGCGAAGTTCGCCGCCAAAGCGAATGCTCAGCTCGTGAGCACCAAGCAAGCCAAACAAGAAAAGTGCCCGCTCTCCGGCGGTGCGACCAAGGCCGATAAGACCGCGAAGGTCGGCGGCATTGAAGTCGCCTTCTGCTGCGAAAATTGCCAAGGCAAAGTCGCCAAGGCAAGCGCCGACGAAGCCATCGAACTCGTCTTCAACGACAAGGCATTCGACAAAGGCTTTAAGGTCGAAGTAAAGAAGTAGGCCAGGAACTAAGCAATCCAAGATAGCATTCGAATTCACAATCCTTCGGGGTTGTCCTCCGATGCTGTCCTCTCCAGGGACCGACCATTTTTTGGTCGGTCTTTTTTTTGGGGCGCCTTGAGCCTTTGAATGGCAGCGGCGTTTCATCGACTCTGCTAAACCATTTGTGGACTCTCGCAGCCTGAATTGATAGGCCTATGGCCGATTCACAAATCGTTCGGCCGTTTGTGGCGGCATTGATGATCGCAAGAAAACGCTGCGGTCTGCTGGCCGTATCTTGCAAACTACCCTACGGCCAAATCAAAATAGCCTCGCGTAACCTCCGCCCGGTCAGCCGCAGGAAATTCGCGGGAATGATTCGTAGCGTTCTTTTGGCGACTCTCTTACTTTGGCCTGTCGGGGTCTTCGCGCAAACACTCGTCGAACGCTTTGAAGCTGCTGCCAAGCGTGAGCGCCCCGCCGCAATCACCCTCCTCGAAAAGCGAATCGAAGATCGCAAGTCCCTCCTCGAAGCCGCCAAACGCGGACCGATTAACCAACCCAAAAACGACTACTCCGCCTCAACAACGCCCGACGGAAAACTACTGCACAACTTCACCTTCCGCACCGCCGCCGATCGCAAGGACGTAACGACCCGCTATCAAAAACAACTCTCCGACGCCACGCGCGATCTAAAAGACATCAAAGCCGAAACCGCCTGGCCCTGCATCTCAAAATCAATCCGTCAACTCGAAGTCGGCGACTTCATTTGGCTGTCAGGCGAATACCGCATCGCCCTCAAAGAGAGCGAATCCACCGCCTGGATTGAATCGCTCGACCGCGAAAACCCCGGCAGCTTTTTCCTCACCGCTGCCGACCTCTCCCGCTACGCCGACGACAAAACCATCGACTTCATCGACCCAAAGAACGACACTCTCCTCTGGGTTAAAGGGACCAAAACAAAACCCGATTCCCTTCGAGTAACCACATCGATTGGTCAAACACTCTACGAACTCGAACTAATTTCGCTCGAGCAAATCAACAAAGAACTACCAGCCGGCGTGCGCATCCTGAAAATCACGGCCGCGCCAGCGAACGAATCCGAAAGCGACCTACCCACACCGGGCGTATCCAAGAAGTGACAATATGAAGGGAGTGTACTCTTCAGGCCACTCCCAGAACTTCACTCTCATCCGTGTAAATCTGTGGCTCAAAATACTACCGCACCTCAGCCGGATTTTCCATGTAAGCAGCTGGAATCTCCGCCAGATCCAAAAAGCTCAAGAGCGACCGAGATCGGAAAGGCTGCTGAAGCTTGCGAACGGCTTTCGACTCGATCTGGCGAACGCGTTCACGGGTGACGGAAAAAATCTTGCCGACTTCTTCGAGCGTGTAGGCGTAACCATCGGTGAGGCCATAACGGAGCTTCAAAATCTCGCGTTCACGATAATTCAGCGACTCCATCGCTTCTTCAATTCGCGACTTAAGAGCGGCTTGGTTGGTGTCATATAGAGGATCATCTTCACGGTAATCTTCGACAAACTCGCCGAAGAAACTGTCGTCATGATCGCCGACCGGCTGGTCGAGTGAGAGCGGCTGACGCGACATCTTCATGATGCACTTGGCGTCATCCATCGAAAGCTTCGCAAGCGTGGCAATCTCTTCGGCCGTTGGCTCGCGGCCATTGTCTTGCTGGAATTCGCGGATGATGTTGCGAACCTTGCTCATCGTGTCGATCATGTGAACCGGTACGCGAATCGTACGGCTCTGATCGGCAATCGCTCGGGTGATCGCCTGACGAATCCACCAGGTGGCGTAAGTGCTGAACTTAAAGCCTCGGGCGTATTCAAACTTATCCACCGCTCGCATCAGGCCGGTGTTGCCTTCTTGGATCAGATCAAGAAAGCTCAAGCCGCGATTGCGATACTTCTTGGCGATCGAGACGACGAGGCGAAGATTGCCTGCCGACAAAACTCGCTTGGCGGCATCGTAATCTTCCTGGTAGGCATAAGTCTGATCGATTCGGCGGCTTAGCGTTTTTGGCGTTTCGCAGGTCGCCTTCAGCAAATAGATCAATTCCTTGCGAAGTTCACCGACGCTGCGCGAAGCGGCTAGCGGATTATCAATCGCATCCTGAATCTGAGACTTGAGGGCCGTCATGCGGGTCGAAATCTCGTTCAGCTTTTCGAAGAGCGGAGCAAGCCGGTTGTTGCGAAGATTGAGCTCCTCGACCAATCGGACCGCCTTATTGCGGCGAATGACGAGTCGCTTCCAAGAGGCCTTTCGCTCTTCCTTGGTGCGTCGGCGATCCACCGAAAGTCGGAAGTCGCGGCGATTCTGGCGGAGGAGATGATTCAAGGTCCGAAGATTTGGGCCGAGTCGCTTGATGATCCGCTTCTTCTCGGCAGTGTTGGTCACCGAAACTTCAATCGTGCGATCGAGTCGAAGTTCGCCATCACGGACCTTTTCCAGCGCTTCAACGGCGCCGTGCAGCACATAGTCGGTCGCCAGCATCGAGTGACGATACTTAAAGCGGGCCAGTTCGATTGCCTTAGCGGAGGCGATTTCTTCGACACGGGTCAGCAATGGGATTTGGCCCATTTGCATGAGGTACATGCGAACCGGGTCATCGGTCGAATCGATGGAGACATCGTCGGCGACTTCCTCGAACTCGCCGACTTGCTCGTCATCGAAGCCAACGGCAACGGCATCTTCATCGGGGAGGTAATCGAGATCGCCACGGAACGAGGCAACGCCATCCACAAAAGGCTGCGGGCCAACTTGTTTCGGTGGCTTGATCGTTTCAACTTTACGGCGGGAAGTTGCCAAGGTCAGGACTCCTGCGAGAGGAACCAGCGACAGATGTTTCGTGCTGGAGTCCTAAAGCAGCCTTCGTGCCGAGCCCTAATTGGTCAACCGAAGCATGTCAAGAGAATTGACGCAAGCCATTGCAGTCAAGAGAGTTGCGGCAACGGAGCCGCATTTGCGAAGTGACCGGTAGCCACTTGCGCGTCGCATCAACGCAACATTCGTCGATGCCAACATGTTGTAACTTGGCATCATTGGGTGCTTATGAAAAGGGGTATATCGATTGCCCGGCCTGCGCCGCGACGGTCACTTTGGTCAGTCGTTGTCGCTAATAACGCCCACGGCTTGGTGCTTGATCGTAATCACTTCGGGCGAAATCGTTGTCAATTCGAGATAAAACCACTCATCGTTCTCCTTGGCGGTGTCTCCTCGAACGGTGATTTCGATCATTTTGAAGGTCTCGCCGGGGTTGAAAAGGAGGAAGCCTCCGACGGCCTCGGTATAGTCCGTGCCCGGCTGAGCCGTCCCGGCGAAGGTGTAATAACCCATCGAAACCGGCGTGGCCGAAGGCTTCGAAAGCGTCACGTTGAAGGTGATCTTGGAGTTCGCGTTGGTTTCGCGAGCCCAGCCCTCCGCGACCGCCAAGTAAACATTGTCTGTCGGCTGGGTAATTTGAATAATCTTGGAGACGCTGGGAACTCCGCGGTTATCAACGAGCGTCAAAAAGTAATAACCCGGCGTTAGGGAGTTTCCGTTAGTCGGTATGTCGAGGAAGACACCGCCGGCGCCGCGACTGACTGGCGCTGGAATGAGCTTGGCGCTTTGCTCTAGCGTGTGCGTGCTCGAACTGAGGCGGACAAGCGAGGCATAGTTTACC
>JBKJSI010000324.1:0-14230 GCA_046595915.1 Pirellulaceae bacterium | reverse complement strand
GTTTAGCCGGGCCGTGTTTAGAAAACAAAACGGGCTGAAATGAACTGGGAATTAAGGCTTTTCGAGCCGTTTTGTTTTCGAAACACAGCCACTCGCCCGAAACACAGGCAAAAGGCGACTCCGAATCTTCGATGTGACATGGCTAGGCGCTCCGATCGCGCGTTTCACCGCTCACGAGACTGACTTCTTTTCCTTTTTCAATCAACTTACCTTTTTCGAGGCGCAACTGCCTCGTCGCCAGCGCTGCCACGCGAGGATCGTGCGTGACTAGCAAAAGCGTCATTCCCAGTTCGCTATTGAGCCGCTGAATTAAGTCGAGAATTTGATCGGTTGTTTCCGCGTCTAAGTCGCCGGTGGGCTCATCGCCTACCACGATGGTTGGATTGGCGACAATCGCTCTGGCGATACCAACCCGCTGCTCCTGGCCGCCGGAAAGTTGACGCGGATAGTGATTGGCTCGGTCGCGAAGGCTTACCGCATCGAGGGCAATCTCCACTCGCTTGCGACGCTCGGCGCTCGACATGGGAAGCAACAAGAGCGGGAGTTCGATGTTTTCGTATGCGGATAAGACGGGAATCAGGTTGTGCATTTGGAAGATGTAACCGATGTTGGCGGCTCGCCAGTCGGCTAAGCGCCCGCGAGATAATTTGGTGATGTCGACGCCGTTGACGAAGATCTCTCCGGCCGTAGGGCGATCGATCCCGGCCAGCGCGTTGAGTAGCGTGCTTTTTCCGCTTCCGCTGGCGCCCATGAGCGAAACGAAATCACCCTGCTCGATATCGAGATCGACTTCTTGCAGCGGCGTGATGACTTCGTCGCCCTTGCGGAACTGTTTGGTCACCCGGCGAATTTGCACCAATGTCATGGAATTGCCTCTAATTGGCGGAGATGTCGTTTTACTTGCCTAAGGATTGATCGTCGCCGTTGACTTTGACGCGATCGCCGTCGCTGAGAAGCTCTCGACCTGAGACGATCAGTTTGTCGAGAGCACTGAGGCCTTGAACGACTTCCACCAGGTCATTGGTTTCCGCGCGGCCCAATTGAATGGTTCGCTTGCGGGCGATATCTGATATCGCGTCGACCACCCAAATCGTCGCCGCGCCTTCGGATTGCTGCACTAGTTCTTTAGGCACGAGCAGCTTGAGCGACTCCTTTTTTTCATCGCCTTTTTTGTCGGCGCGTTCCGGGGCAATAAAGGTCACCTCGGCAAGCATTTCGGGACGGATGACTGTCAGCGGATTGTCGATTGAAACCTTGACTGACAAGGTGTTCTTTTGCACATCAGCTTGCGACGTCATTGCGAGCACTTGTCCTTGGAATGGATCTTTGGAGGCGGCGGTCGATATTTGCACTGGCTGACCGATTTGCACTTGCGAGACATTCTCAAGTCGCACGTCGGCCCGGACCTGTAAACTATTTGGATCGTACAGCGTCACGACGGTGCTTGCGTCCCGCTCCGAGGCAATATTGATCCCCATCAACCGTCGCCCTGGCTGCGCGTTCAGGGCTAGGACTTTTCCCTTGATCGGGGCGCGAATGGTCATGCGTTCGAGCTTGAGTTTGGCAGCTTCCACCGCAATCTCCGCGAGTTCGACTTGCGCTTCTGACGCGGCGAGCTTTGCCTTGGCTTCCTCCAGGATCCGAACTTCGTCCGTCTTCAGTTTGAGCTTCGTTTGGAGCGCATCGCACTTCCTCGTCCACGCCTCCTTTTGTTTGACCAGATTGGGACCACGCTGCTGGAGTTCGGCAAGCGCAGCGGTTGCGCCATCGAATTCACTTTGCGCTTTTTGGATCAAACGGACTGCGATCCCTTCACCGACCGCTTTTTTTCCTTCCAAATCCTGTTTCGCTAACAGAAGCCTGGCTTCAACGGATTGGATCAGGAAGGGAAGATTTTGAATCTCGGTTTCCAAGGTGGCTCGGGACGCATCGGCTTCCGCCAGCGCCGCCTCTAGGTGCACCGGCTGATCGACATTTCGTTGTGCGCCCGCGAGCGAGGCTTTCGCGGAATCTCTTTCCGCTTCACGTAGCCTTAGCGAGGACTGCGACTCGCGGAGCGCCAATTTCACTTCGGCATCGACCAGTTTTGCGACGGGCTGTCCCACTTCTACTTCCTGGCCTTCGATCACGAGCAACTGCTCAACGACTCCTTCCACGAGCGCCGAGCAGAAGACTGCCGTAGGTCGAGGTTCGATCCAACCCGCTGCTTGAAAGAGCGGCGTTCCCGATGCACGCACCTCTGCTTTCGACATGACCACGGAGGTAATCGTCACCGGTTTGGCGGGGAGCCATTGGTCGCGAGCAATCCACAAAACGATCCCGCAAAAAGCCAAGACAATCGCCAAGGGCAGCACCCAACGAGTCAACCAGGCCCCTCGTTTCACGACCAAGTTTCGTCGCGAAGGAGATCGCTCCACAGCGAGTTGTCTTAAATCAATTTGCGTGGTCATCGGTGCATCGGCCAGAAATAGGTTACTTGCGAACGAAGATTCCATCGGCCAAGACGGTCAAGTTGCCGGCGTCATCGCGTTTGGCCTTGCCATGCACGACGACCGTTTGCAGTTCCTTCAGTCCCAGGAGTTTGCGGGCGTCGGTGGAAAGAGGTTCGCCCTTGTCGTCGACGAACTTCACCATCGCCTTATTTTCAGGTAGCTGGTCGGTCAGACAGCAGTAATCCCAGGGCGTGGGGCAACCTTCCTCGTCGGCGCAGGGAGCTAGTTTGGTGTCGACGATCATGAATGCAGCTTGGTCGTCAACCCAAGGATTCGCGTCGCCGCCAATTCGTCCGACGATGGCGATTTCATCCGCGTCTTTTGAATCTTTGCGTGTCTGATTCACGCCTTTGGCGTCGGCAGGCTCTGAGGCGAGTATGAATGACTTACCTTCGGCGGATGGCGTCGCGGCCACCGGTGCTGACGCAGCGGGCGGCGCGGAGTTGGTGCAGCCTGCGATGATCAGTGGTACAGCCGTCAGACTGACCGCGAGTAAGAAATTGAATCGTTGCATGAAATTCACCCTTCCAAAATTGGGAAACGAAAAACTAAATGGCCTTGAGTCCGTCGGCGATCGAATACCGCATTGCCTTCATGGCAGGCGGTATTGCCCCGACAAGCCCGAGCCCAAGACCAGTCAAACATCCGACTAGTATTGCGCCGCCATCGACCCGGAGCGCGAACGCTCCCATGGTGAACCGAACAGCCGCGCCATTTACAAAAATGAGTGCGAAGCACGACGAAACGAGCGTCGCCGTCATCGACAGGAGCGTTGCCTCCTGCATTAAGCTGATTGCAATCGCAATTCGTCGATAGCCGACCGCTTGAAGCGTTGATAATTCGCGCACCCGTCCCACTACTGCGCCATACATCGTGTTGAGCCCGGCAAAGATGCCTGCGCCGCCAATGAGAAAGACGACTACCCAGCCAAGTAGTCTTACCGGCTGGTAGTGTTTTTGAAGCGAAGCGTAGTAAGCCGTTTCGGGGATCGCTTGCAATTCAAGATCGACTCGCTCTTTGCAAAAGAGATTGACCTCTTTCGTCGAAGCCGATGAACTGAGCTTGAGTGCGACCAAGCTGATGTCCTGGCGTTTGAGAGCGGCCTGCAGATCGGCAAGTGGCGCCCAAATTTCTGACTCAAAGGAAGTTCCGCCCGCTGCGAAACGGCCGCTGATGGTCCATTGTCGATTGTCAAAGCGTATCCTTTGGCCGATTTGCAGGAACTTTGGGTCACAGCCGAGTTTCGCCGCCGTCAGCTTACCGACAAGAACTTCGCCGGAGTTTGGCCATTTGCCCTCCAGCATTCGGACTTGAGGCCGAACGAGCGGAGCGGTCGAAGATACGCCTCTGATAATTCCGAATAGCCCCTGGTCACTCTCGGCGACTCGAACTTTGGTTCCAATATAGAGTTCTGGGGAAACATGGCTGATGTTGTAACGCTTTTCGATCCCTTTCAGGCTTGCGGCGAGCAGGGCGTCTGTTCTTGCAGGGATCGCCGAATTTTCCACATCAGCAGCAGCGCCGATGGAGTAGATGAGCATGACTTTGGGATCACCGCTTGCCGCCAACGAGCTTTCCAGACCACGAATGAAGGCCACGACTACAAGCACCAGCAAAATCACGGTCGACAATGCGCAGAGCGTGAGCGCACTGCGGGCAGGACGCCTAAATAGGTTGCGAACGCCATATTCCCAGGGCAGCAATCGGATCACGGAAAGCAAACCTCAACGAAGTCCAACCGGAGCGAAATGGCGCAGGCAGAATGCACTTCCAAAATGTGCATGTGGCCCGTGCGCGCGAGCAGAGACGCAGCGATGCTCGCGCCATTACAATTGCAGCGAGCGCAGCGCAATGCGCATGGACTTACTATCGAGAGGCGCCAATGGCGGTGCGGAAGATTCGTGAACGTGGGTTCGACTGACGAGCTTCGGCGCGAGGGTTGCTTCGGTCCAGGGAACAAAGACGACATGTGGATCGAGGTCCAGGTTCGCTTCATTGGCGTTGCAGAAGACAGCGCCATCGCAAAAACAGTTGAGCCCATCCCCTTGTAAAACCGGAGGCGTAGGGGATTCGCCTTGAGTCGAATGGCCCTCCTGATCTGGGCAACATTCCCCACAGCAAGCGACGCGTACTTCACTTAGAGCGCAAGCGGCTGCTTGCCTCACCGCACATTGGTACGGACAAGTGATGATTGCAGCGAGGCAGAGGAGGACGACGGTTCGCATATTGCCACTGGGGAAGATAAAAGCTGTAACTAAACCTTAAGCAGATTGCCACATTTTCGCAAGCTGGATTCCTATTGACATTCTGCCAGGATTGCGCGGGTTTGCTTGTCCATTGGCTACGGTGCGCCGCCCGTGGTCCAAATTGCCCGGATGTCCTCTGTCTGGGGCAACTTTTCGGCAGAGGCTCCAGATGGCGAGGTTTTGTTGTTGGAACGGCATTCGGATTCTCCTTTGGGTCTATTGCCGCAGGGAGGTAGTTGGCGGAGAGTTTTGGGTAGGATTTACACGAGGGCACAAAGGCATCGTTGGGCAAGCCGCCCGTTCGATTGCGTTATTTACGACGAATGGCGCCCTTTGTGCGCGCTTTACTAATTACTGGATTACGCAGGAACCTCGGAGAAGTACGATGCGGCAACCTGCTGGGACTTCTGAGGAACCGAGGGTTTGAGAACTCCAACTTGGGCCGGCCGCGTCCCGCTCGCGCATTTCTAGATGAAATCTCTACGCCGACTCTACCGCAATTGCTGGGGAGGTTTGCATCCAAGGGCAAAGTACGCGAACCGGATTGATGGCGATTGATTTGGCCACCATACTTCTTAGGCGTTCGCGCAGGCCGGCGGTTATTTCGTGGCCTTGGACTACCAGGATTTCACCGAAAGCATTGGTGAGATGTTCTTCGAGGATCATTCCTTCTTTGAGTTCCGATGCATCGACGGTGATCGAGGCGAAGGATACGGAAAAGACCTCCATGAAAGCGGCAAGTACGCGAGGGTTATAAATGCCCGCGTGATCCGCCATGCTTCGCAGAGCCAAATCGGGCTTTGCGCCGGCCGTTGTCAATTCATCAAAATCGAGAGCGGCTTTGAGGATGTCGGCGCCGAGCCACTGCGCTTCGCGTCCGGCGGGGCATTCTCGCAGCGCGTCGTACTCTTCATTCTGCCGGCCCACGATTTCCGCAACGCCATCTAATCTCGGAATTTTGCAGATCAAGCGGTGACCAGCAGCCGCATGATTGGCGATCGCTTCCTCTTCCTTTGGGGAAAGGGAAATCCCGGAATTTACCTTCGCGAGGGTTCGCTCCGAAATGCTGACGCAGCCCACCTGACATAGCATTGCCGCGACAGTGACTTCCCAGGCATTCTCCAAATGCATCTGCTCAGAAACACGTGCGACGAGTTGACGGATGCGGGAGGATTTTCCAAAAGCGGTCGGATTGGAAAGCGCGAGCACTTCGGTAAGCAGCCCCACGCTTCCGGTGAGAGTTTTGGCGAGCAGTTCTTTTTCGCCTTTGGCTAATTGGTATTGGGTCACCGCCTCGGCAATCGCTTGCGCCAAGGCTTCGGGTGGGCAGGGTTTATTGAGAAACTGGAATACCTTGCCAGTATTTACGGCGCTTGCCGCCGTGTCCTGATCGAGGTTTCCGGTCAGCATGATTCTGACCGCGTCGGGCGCTACGCGACGCGCCTGTTCCAGGAACTGCACGCCATCCATCTCGGGCATGCGCATGTCGGAGCAGATCACGGCGAAGGGGCCTCGCGTATCTAGCCACTGGAGTGCTTCGAGCGGGTTCGTCGTCGTTTCCAGCGAAAACTGGCGGCGCAACGTTCGCTGATAGCCGGCCAAAATGTGGGGCTCGTCGTCGACGAGGAGGACTTTGTATTCGCTCATGCGGAGTACCTTATTTCTTGCAATGTTGTCGCCGCCAAACCTCTCCAATAAGGCAGACGGTGCATGGTTTCGATGGATTCGAGATAGCTGCAATCGAGAGAATCGAAGAGGCTTCCTTGCGCATGGACTTCTTTGAATAGGGCTGAAGCGATATGGACCGCAGCGAGAGGACTGAATTCGCGATGAATGCAGCGGCCCGGTTCGTGATGAAAGGCCGCCGCTTCGACGATGGAATCGGAGAATCCCCAGAGTCCTAAAAGGTAGGCGCCGAGTTCCGCGTGATTCGCGCCGTAATTTTCCGTCTCGATCCGGCAGAGGAGTTTGCCATCGCGGGCTGCTTGCTCTACGTGTAGCAGATAGTCGTTCGAGAATTCGTTGGCCAAGATCCATTTTCCGGCGTCGACCACCAAGCCAGCCAGAAGCGTTTGGTTGATGAGTTTTTCGCAGTCGGGCTTTTCTTGTCGCATGATCGAGGCCGCAAGTTCGCTCACGAGTAAAGAACGTCTCATGATGCCCTCTAGAAAGCTTGCCGTGTGGGGATCTTGCTTGACGCCGGAAAAGAGTCCCGCGGTTAAGAAAATGGGTTTGAGCCGAGTAAGTCCCAGTAAGCAGATGGCGTATTTTACGTCGGTTACCGTCGTCGCGGTTCCGAAGAAGGAGGAGTTCACGATTTGGAGGACTTTGCAAGTTAGGCCGATATCGTGCGAAGCGATTTCGGCGACGCGGTCGAGGCTCGGTTCTTCCTTCATGAGTTCTGATGAGAGAGCGGCGAATTGCTGCGAGGGCGTGGGGATGACTGAAAGCTTGCCCACGACGCTGCGCAGGGCAGGATTGGCCAGGCGGTCGCGAAGTGCGCAGGCTCGCTGAACGACGCTTTGAAGAACTTGGGGCGGGCAGGGCTTCGATAGATACTGCTGCGTCGGCCAGACAGCGCGAATGATCGCTTCCTGGTCGGCTTGGCCCGAGAGAATGATGCGAACTGTGTCGGGGTGCAGGAGGCGCACCTTTTCTAGCAGCGTCGAACCATCCATCCCTGGCATTCGCATGTCGGAGATGATGACGTCGCAGGGCGATTGCTCGAGTTCGCACAGGGCCTCGGCGCCGCTGGAGACGAAGACCATGTCCCAGCTTGCGCGCAAGGTATGCATCGACCGCTTTAGTCCATCGAGGACGCTCTTCTCATCATCCACAAACAAGATTCGCTTCTTCACGAGCGTGTTGTCCTTTCACGGGAGTCGGCGTGCTCAGCGGTAATCGAATGGTAAATGTCGTGCCCTTGCCCAATTCAGAATCGGCTTCAATTTCACCTTGGTGCTTATCGACGATGACGGAATGGGCGATCGCGAGGCCTTGCCCCGTGCCCTTGCCGACAGGTTTGGTGGTGAAGAAGGGCTCGAAGATGCGGCGTTTGATGGCTTCGGGCATTCCCGAGCCATTGTCTTGCACCTGGATGATTACCCATTTGTCATCGCGCTTCGTGGTAATCGTGATGCGGCCCTGGCTCGCAGGCGGTTCGCTTTTGCTCGCGCCGATCGCATTCGCTGCATTTACAATTAAGTTCAGCACGACCTGGTTCAGTTCGCCAGGATAAGCGGGAACGCTGGTCAACTCGGGATCGAGGTCGAACACGAGTTCTGCGACATGTTTCCACTCGTTGCGGCAGACCGTTGCGGTATCGTGAATGGCCTTGGTCAGATCGACCGGCGTTTTCTCGGTTGAACCGGGATGCGAAAAGGCTTTCATCGCGGCGGTAATCTCGGCGATTCGCCGGACGCCATCTTTCGATTGCGAAATGGCGAGAGGAATCTCCGCGAGCAGATAGGGCAAATCGATGGTTTGTGACATGTCTACGTATTTTTCCCAGGGCGATTGATCGCTTGAAGGGATTTCGGTGGAGCGAATCTCATCGCACTGCTTTAGTAGTTGCTCGATATCCTGAAAAGCGGTCTCAATGAAACAGAGGTTATCGGAAGCGAATTGGGTCGGAGTATTGATCTCATGCGCAATCCCCGCCGCCAGTTGACCAATTCCCTCCATCTTTTCGGCATGGAGCAGGCGCGACTGCATCGCCATGCGATTGGTACTGTTGTGAATAAAGGCGTTGAAAATGAGTTGATGGTCGCTGCGCAGGGATGCGACGGAAATCTCGATCGGAATTTCCGCTCCCGAGCGGTGGCGGGCAACGCACTCTTTCCTGGCGCGCCGGACGGCGGCGCCGATGTCTTCTTGAGAGTCCTTGATGAACTGACTCAATCGTGGTGTGCCTATGAGTGAACTTAGTAAGCCGCCGATCGCCTCTTTCGGAGTCCAGCCGAAAAGCTCTTCGGCTCGCTGGCTCCAATCCATGATGTAGTCATCCCCATCGGTGGCGACGAAGGCGTCGTTCGCGGAACTGATCACACTTCGCAAGCGAGCTTCACTTTCGCGGAACATCTCTCCCGCCTTGACCACTTCCTCTGTTTGACGATCGACTTCTGAGGCGACAATCTCTTTTTGAAGCGAAAGCCTGGCCCACTGGGCCGCCATTTGCTTCATTTCACGCTGAGCTTGAACGCACGCAAAGGTGAGGATCGAGACTTCGAAGATGACCCAGCCGGCATGCTCCATCCAGCGCCAGGACTCAACAGTCTCGACGCCGAAGACTGATTCCGGCCATAAGATGCCGCGAACCATGTGATCGAGGGCTACCACGGCCGTCGCTGGCGCCAAAACTTTCCAGTTTCGATAAAGCGAAAGAAACGCCAGGGCGCCGAACACGTGAAAGTGAGCTTCGATTCGTCCGCCCATTAAGTGGATGAGGAGCGAGGAATAAAGCGTTTGAGCAATGGCGATGACATAGCGATTGATCGGTGCGCCCGGTTCCAGGTAGACAAGGAGCGCTGGGATGAGGCAGATTGCGCCTCCGAGTAGTATCGAAGCCCAAACATGGAGGTGGATGGTGGAACTGGCGCCGATCCAAGTTTGTGGCGAGATCAACAGTGCGGCGGCGATTCCCGCACTCCATTGTACGAGCATCAGCCAGGCAAAGATCCAATCGGCGTGTCGAAACACTTCGTGGCAATGCTTGCGATATTGAATTTGCGAAGCAGCAGCCAAGTGCTCCGATTGAGTGGCCGTTAATTCACAGTCGTTACTGGTCGGCATCTTCGATATTGCTCCCCTTAATGACGTGATCTTCAGATCACAGGCTGCAGCCAAAGACGGGTGTGCAACGGACCTCACATGGCTTTCCGGCTATCAGCAATTGAATTGCGGTTCTTCCCGCAGACGGCCCAGCGTGGCCTCGACTCGAAGTAATTCCACCTTGAAAGGCAATTTCGCCATTGTGGTGGACCAGGTACGTTTGGCCTGAGGTCAGGGCGTGGCACCTTGCGGCCTCCGCTCCGTCTATGTCCGTCAACACTTGCACGTTGGGGAGTGTTTTGCAGAAGGAGGCGATCGAGGTGTTTTCCCAACCGGGCGAAGATCCTCGCGGGAGAACGATGACAATGCATGCCTTGACTTGATTTCCGCACTGCGCGAGAAGTTGATTGAATTCTTCAATCCCCGCGATGCTGCAGGGGCATTGTGGATGGAGGAAATGAATGAGGGTGTCTCGATGGGGATCGAGCGAGATGTGCGAAGCTTCGGGCCAATTCTTCAACTTCCGTAATTGCTTGCCCGCTCGCTGCGAATGCACAAGAAGGACTCCGGACCCCGTCACGGTAACTCCGAGCCACAAGGCAACGACTAGGTAACGAAGACGAGCAGCGCGAGTGGACAAGTGATTTGCTCCCAAGAGATGACGACTGCGGTCTTGACTTCAATTGGACAACGATCAGTTCCATGCCCTGGTGAACCCTGCGCAGGAACGACTGAAGGCTATGCCGAATTACGCGCGTGGCAACTTGAAAGGCGTGCGTTTTTGAGTCGTTCTTTCCACGTCCGAGCGCGAATGGGCGTGGCTTTCCACGGCGCTGTGTGGGCGATGCGGGCTGCGCCGTCAGCTGCGGGTGGTGCGAGAGTCAGAACGGTATCTAGAATTAGGTGGCGTTTCGCGAGCAATTCAAAAGTGTCGAGGCAGAATGCCCCATCGGTCGTTCGCTCTTTTGTTTCCGGCTACCAATAGAGGGCCGCGCGGACTCCAAAGACATGGGCGACTGTCGAACCGAAGGCGATTTTGTCTGGCATTCCCGCTGTGTAATCGAGCATGATCCGCAGGTTGCTGTTGAGGTACCAATTCAGCCCGGTCGTGATTTCGTAGAGTACGGTCTGAGCTGGATTGCCATTGGAATCGAGCGGCAAGTTTGGTGAGTTCATATCGAAATAGGAGAATCGCATGGCGGCTTCGAAGGCCCCATACCCGCTGTCAGGGTGTCGGCGAGAACGGGTCACTGGACGCAAGACGTCGACTTGTCCAAAAGCGCCGCGAGTTCGGTCGTACCCGCGATGCTCGCCGGTCAAAAAATAGCTGCCAAACAGATAGGTTCCGTGGGTGAATACTTGCCCAGCGTTGATCTGTTGCACCGTCACTGCCGACCATTCCGCTTGGACCGAAAGCGGACCATATACGACTGCGGTTTGAAGATTGTAAAGCTGGTAGCTGTCGGTATTAAAAGTCAACGAAGGAAGATAGGGCGAGCCGGGATTATCTTCGACCGTTAAAAGGCTCGAGCCGGTACTGGGAGTGAACGTGATCGTGTCATTGGGGGGAGTTCGCTGCGAAATGGCGCCGCCGAGATGGAACAACTGAAAATCATCTGCATCTGGTTCGTAGATAAGTAGCCCTGTCAAACTCGCCGTTGCGGCCCAAGCTTCGTCATCGCCAAGGCTTTGGCCACTGCTTTGGGTTCCGTCTCGAAAGAAGCCTAGTGTGAAGAGCCACATCTCATCGTCCGGCCACCAGTAACCGCAGACACCCCAGTTTCGCGTGGGACTTAGCACATTGGTGGGCGCTCGTTCCATGAAAGTGATGAAATTGGAACTTGTCATTCCTTCCAAACTATACGGCTCACGGAATTGCCCAATACGAATTTGGCGGACGTTGGGAACGGCGTCGAGACCGATGAAAACATCACGAAGTCGGACGTTGTTGCCGGCGAGTTCGACCTCTGAGAGCCAGCTTGCCGTGTCGCCGATACTTCCAAAAGCACCGAGGCGAACGCGCCGGAAGCCGTAGCCGTTTTGCAAGTCGCCGATCAGTGCTTTGCTTTGCTCAGACTGCACGGCCCTCGTCGCATCGGTCTCGATTCGGCCACGAATTTGAAACGTCGGTGTGAGATCAAGTTCGTCGCCGAAGATTCTCTCGAGCGGGGAATCGATCAGCCCTTGTTCGCCCTGTTCGAAGATATGCTCGTTTGCGGCGGTGGCGGGGGAACTTGGAGCTGGTTCCTGCGGGACGGTTTCAGTGGCTTGGCGAACCGGACCTTGAAACGTTGACGACGGCCCGGACTGCGCCTGCGTTGCGTTCAACCAACATGCGGCAACGAATAGGCTGAGGAGCAGCGCTCGATTCATGATTCCTCAGCAATTGCGGTCGCGCCCCCTGTAGGCGAACGACTTAAATAGTCCAAGGGAGGAAGCAGGGTCAATGTGAGTAGGGTAAAGAGAGGTTCGAATGGACCGTCCGTCCATGAATTGCTGATCGTCACCGTCACTTGCTAGCACGAAACGGCAAGTGCATATGAAGAGTCACGTTCATTCCTTGGAATCAAGCTGCAACTCGCTTGAGCATCAGAGTCTTCGCCTTCGCATGAATTGCTAGCGACTGAGCCTTAGCTCCTTCCAAGTCGAACTTCAATCGCACGCTGTTTACTCCCGAGGGGAAAAACTCGTTATCACCCAGAAAATGCAGGAGCTGGCCGGTCGTTTTGGTTTCTCCCGATTGAATATCGATGACTAAACGGGCACTCTTGTTGAGCCGGCATTCCAAGCGAACCCCGCTCTCCTCCGAGGAATACTTTCCCACATACACTTCGCGGCGATCGGCGGGCAGCGGTTTCACTTCATAGCCCTTGCCAGCGTCGCCTAGGCTCTGCAAATAGGCGAATGTATCAGCGGCGCGTTCACCACCCGCTTCGGCATGGGCCAGCAATGGAATCCCATGCGGTCCAAGTATCCGCTGCACGCCGGGCTGCGCGGTCACAAACGCCTTAACGACGTCCGTCATTCCGAGCATCGCGGCGGCGAAGATATCGATCCGCGCACCGCGTTCAATTAAAAACTCTGCAATTCCACGTTCGCCGACATGCGATGCCGCGCCGAGTGGGGACTCCCAATCGCCGAATCCCCAATCCCACCAAGCGTTCACGAGGGCCGGATGGGCCTTCACCAACTCCTTTACGCCGGCCTCATCGCGATGGGAAAGCCCGACGACTTGTGACACAAGTGTGGCATCCTCGAGAGGGAAGCGGAACCAGGGCGAAGTCTTCTCATCCACGCTCGGCTCGGTACCGGCTAGCGTGGTTGATGGACTTATGACCATCCCCACCATGGCCCCCAAAGCGGGCGCAGAATGAAAGAGCTCACGACGTGACAAAATGTTGCGCATGCAAGAACCCTTAAGGTGTTTGAACCGTGAGCTCCAGCCACACGACCTATAGGTAAAAGATTCTCGGCGCCGTCAGCCGCGTGCAACTTCGCGCTAACGCCGTCTTGGTGAACTACTCACCAAGTCAGCTAAATAGTAAGTGGCCCTTCGAGTCCCGTCCATCGACTTCGCGACACATTTATTCCCCGTGGTCGATCAACTACTGAAACTTGTTTATCAGGCTGCGATTGCCTTGCAGAAATTGCTCTCACTCAGAACCAACAAATCATGGCGCCGGGGTTTCCCTGGCGCCCTCTCGCACCCGATTGGCATGGTTTACCCGCCATCCAAGGCACAGATCGAGGAATAAGATGAGGAGCTAGACTTCTCTATTAGTTTTCCTTCCTGGCCGAAGCTTTCCATGGCTAGTTCCAAAATTGCAGTGCTACCTTTCGCCAAACGCTTTGCGTCTCAGAGCGCTCCGATCATTTTGGTTGTGCTTGGTGGTGGGGCTTTGATTTGGTGGATGTCAGGTGCGCCTTGGAAGAAGGAGCTTGGCAAGCTGATTGGCTTTCAAGTAACGGAAACGGCAAGTCATCCCGAAGTCGCTTCAACGGACGGTGCAACCGTCCAAGGTTTGTCGGTGGAGCTCTCTCCCGAAAAACTCGCAGAGGCGAAAATCGAGCTCGCCAAAGTCACGCGTCGCAAGATTCGACCCGAGACGGTGGTTCCGGGAAGAGTTGATTTCGATACGACCAAGCGACTAAAGATTGTTGCGCCGGTCGATTGTGTCGTTGAACGGGTCACGACCGAGCCAGGCGCAGCGGTGAAGAAAGGGGATCGCCTTGTCATCCTGCAAAGCAGCGATGTTGGACTTGCTCGAGATCAAATCGGCAAGTGTGAAGATGATCTACGGCTAGCGAGACGTGAACATGACTACGCACAGGACATTCTGCACAACGTTCAGCTGTTACTCGCGGAACTTGGCAAGTCGCCGGAATATGAGTCGGTCGTGCAATCGTTTACCGGCAAACGCCTTGGCGTGCATCGAGAGCATCTGCTGAGCGCCTACTCCAAACTCAACTTAGCCCGAAAAACGATGGAGGAATCGTCTGATCTCGGGGCCAGCGGCGCCGTTAGCGGTCGACTGGTCCAACAACGTAAAAGTGAAGAGGAAGTCGCCGCCGCTGCATTCGATAGTCAATGCGAGACGACGCTCTTTGAGTGCTTGCAAGACAAAGACAAAGCGGAAGCTGCCGCGACGCGGGCCGAGCGGATGCTCGAAATCGCCAAAGCTAATCTCAACGCCCTGTTGGGCGGACTTCAAATCGAATCCC
>JBKJSI010000135.1:0-2556 GCA_046595915.1 Pirellulaceae bacterium | reverse complement strand
GCGGTTGGCGAGGGCCTTGGCGAGTGCATTTTCAGAGAAGGCGAAGATGAGGGAGGCGGGGCCGGTGCGGCCATCGGGCGATTGATCGGGCTCGATGGGATGTTCAACGCCGATCTCTGCATCGCAGGCGATGACGCTGGTGGCATAGCCTGAGAAGGCTATGGTGGCTGCGTTGAGCCAATGGGCGTCGTGGGCGGTCACGATGATGCGCGCGTAGCGCATGGAGAATGCTTCGGCGAAGGTGTCTTCAATGAAGGCGCCACGGAGGTTCAAGTTTTTGCCAATTCGAAAGAGGATTCAAAAGCTTGTGCGACATGATCGGGCTCCCGTGGTTTACCGCCAAGTGGGCCTGTTCTTCCCCCCCGGATTGTGGGCGGGGGGAGCCAACTTTGCGGGTCGCAACGCCGACCGCACTGCGCGATTACGCCAAAGTGGCGTTCGTTGATGTTTACTGGACGACTAGTGCTACTTACGTGATAACCTTTTGAGGCGTCTGATGTCGCCCTTCCGAACTCGGTACGGCTGAATATTCAAATGGCGACCGCCACGGCAACTAGTGTTCTCGACCTTCGGGAAGCCGCCTGGACTTCGCGCAGCTCTTTGGGCGCCGATGGCGCCGACTATTTTTTGGTGCTCTGCTGCCGCGAAAATCGCGAGGTGTATGAGCCGCAGTTTAGTCAATCTGGTGCGCCGTGCGTGTTTGCTTCCTCGGTGGAGGAAGCGCTGCGATATGGTTTCATGTTGCCGCCGCTGGCGATTGTGATTGATGTTTATACGGCGACGCGGATTGGTACGGAAAAGGTAACGGGGTTATTTAATCTGGGTGTCGCTTGGCCGGTGATGCGGGCGAATCTTGATCAAAATGATGTGCGGATCGTTTGCCTGGAGCCAGCGAAGAGTCAAAGTCTTGGAACGGCGGTTGATGAGTTGTTGCAGGGCGATGAGAGCTGGAAGCATCCGCGGTTCTTTCGCAAGAGTATGCGAATTGAAATGCGGGTTCGCGCCCGAGTGCGCGAGAATGTGAATCAACCTTGGCGGAATGCGAATCTGCTTTCGATCAGTGTGGGCGGCGCGTATTTGGTCCTTGGCGGCGATGCGATTCCCGCGAAGGGCGCCTTGGCTGAAATTGAAGTGCTCGATTTGGGACCGAAGTCGCTCTCGGCCAGGGGGCATATTGCCTGGCGGCGCACTTGGAATGATGGGCCTGATCTGCCGGGCGTCGGCATCGAGTTTGATCCGAAGACGGTGACGACGGAATTGCGGACGCTGGTGGCTCAGACGATCGCTCCTTCGGTTCGCACGGGGAATCGGCAGTCATTGCGGGAAAGTGGGCCGACGGCGGATTCGATTTTTGCTTCGATTGAGACGCGGGAAGCGGCGCGGGAATTTAATTGGTGAGGCCCTTTTTTCACCACGAAGACACGAAGGCGCGAAGGGAATGCGTTTGGATCTGTCGGTTAGCGCCAAGGGCGGGTTAGTGCAGTAAAATGGCGGCGATTCCTGACTTCTCTTGCGTGGGATTGCTGAGATGATTCGATTCGCCTTGTCTTTGTTTGCGCTATTTCTACTTGCTTTGCCGGCTGCTGTTTTGGCTCAAGAAAGTGTGGCGCCGCGGTTGATTGTGCGCGGCGATGATATGGGGGCGGCGCATGCCGTCAATGAAGCGATTATCGAGTGTCATAAGAATGGCATTCAGTCGGCGATTGAGGTGATTGTGCCTTCGCCTTGGTTTCCCGAGGCGGCGAAGATGCTGAAGGAATTTCCGGCAGCGGATGTGGGGGTGCATCTGGCGCTGACGAGTGAATGGGATAATGTGAAGTGGCGACCGATGACCGAGGCGGCGAGTTTGCGCGATCCGGATGGGTTTTTCTTTCCGATGATTCACCCGAATAAGAACTATCCGGGGCGGGCGCTCAAGGAGAATGCTTGGAAGCTCGAGGAAATTGAAAAAGAGTTTCGGGCGCAGATTGAACTAGCGAAAAAGCACATTCCGCAGATCAATCATCTATCGGGCCATATGGGGTGCAGCGGGTTTGATGAGAAAGTGAGGGAGATGACGCGGAAGCTGGCGACGGAGTATCGGCTCGAACTCGAGTTCGATCCGAAGACGATTCGCGGCGTGAGTTACCTCGGGCCGAAGAAGACGGCGGAAGAGAAGATTGCGAGCTTGATCAAGATGCTCGAGAGTTTGGAGCCGGGGAAGACTTATTTGTTTGTCGATCACCCGGGGCTCGATACGCCGGAGATGCGGGCGATTCATCATATTGGGTATGAGGATGTGGCGGAGGATCGGCAGGGGGTGACGACGGCTTGGACGAGTGCGAAGGTGAAAGAGGTGGTTAAGAAGAAGGGGATTGAGTTAATTGGGTATGGGAAGTTGCGGAAATAATTGCCGCGGGTAGCATTTTGGCGTTCTTCCCGCTGCTACTTTAGCGAAAGGGAGCGACGATGAATTCCAGCGACAAGAATCCAAACAAAGCACTTTGGGAAAAAGGCGATTTTACTCAGCTCGCCAATCTGATGCGGCAATCAGGGGACGCGCTTGTTGAGTCGTTA
>JBKJSI010000025.1:0-9396 GCA_046595915.1 Pirellulaceae bacterium | reverse complement strand
CTTTAGCGGCAGTCGATGAATTTGGCGCCAATCTCGAAATTGCTTCGCGATACGATTCGTCCGGAATGTCGCTCCTCATTCGAGCGAAGTCAGACGACCCGGTGGCCGCGAATCGATGGCGCTTACTTGCCTCTTGGCTGAGCAGCCCCAGCATTTCCTGGCAATCGCTTCGCAGCGCCTTGATCGTTCACGATCTAATAGAGGAAAGTAACGTTCACGCTCCCTATGAATCATCACCAGTCTGGCGGCTTCAAGACCGGCCGCCATTTCTGCGTCGCATTAGCTGGCCATTTAGGGAACAGGAGGCGTTCCATGAATTGCGGGTGACCGAAGATCTCCTCGGCGCGACGGGAACTTGCGATCAGATCGACGAAAAATCGTTGCTCGTCGCGTCGCAGCCGGTTTACTGGGATTTTGAGGCGGCGCGAGTCACACCGATTCCAAATCGCACTGTGCGAACGAAGCGATTCGGCGACCAACTCATTGTCGAGACCCCGACCCATTTGCACACGGTTCACCTCCCAACAGGACGAATCGCGCAATCGATCGCAATCGATCGAGAGTCGCGCCCTCCGATCGTCATTGCCTGGGCTGTTTGGCTCGCTGCGTGGGGATTTTTCGCTCGCCGCACTCGCGAAGGAGATTATTCACGACTGCTAGGCTTCCTGACCGCAGGCGCATTCCTTGGCCTAATGGTGTCCGCCAAATGGCAAGGGGAAGGCGATGTGCTCTGGTTGCTTCAATCACTCGTGCTTGTAGCCCTCACCGTCGCCTTCATTACTTCCGCGATTCGGCGAGCAGCTTCGATTGCAACGCTCCTCGTCTGTGGCGCCCTGATATGCGGACTCGTCGCCAGCGTCGGTTCTTTTGGCTTCGAACAGAAAAACTATTTCCAAAGCAAGGGTGTTGTTGAAACACGCAGCAAAGCGGTGTGGGCGCGAATGACGGAGCGTCCGAGTTCTAGTAGCGCCAGGACCATCGATTCCATTCTGTCGCCTTGGCTTCCGCCCCGCGCCGTTGACTTGCCGGCGCCCAAGTGGATTCCCGCAGACGAAGTCAAGCCAAAATGACGAAGCAGATTAGTCGTCTACATGCTCAGGTAGTTTTCCCTCCCCGCCGATAAGCAAACGGCAACACCAACACCGGCAAGAATGAGATTGCTCCGATCAGCAAATTCGCGATCAGCAAATGCCCCATGTACCACGTCATGAGCCAAGCGGCGGGTTGATGGGCGATGAGGGCTTTGGCGGCGTCGTTGTTTACTTCTTTTGCGTAGGCCGCGCCGCCAACCGCCGCGTCGTGGGCGATGGCGCCGCCGCCCATTGCGGTGTGATAGGCGGCTGCACCACCGCCGGCGGCGGAGTTGTAAGCGATGGCGCCTCCACCGAGCGCGTCGTAGCCGATCGCGCCTCCGCCGAGGGCTAGGCCGCCCACCGCGAAGCCGCCGATCGAGATGAGGCCTAGGGAAAATCCGCCGATGGCGATTCCGCCAACAGCGAAGCCACCGATCGCGATGAGGCCTTTGGCCACGCCGCCGAACGCGAAGAGGATGCCGGTTGCTCGGTCGCCGATCGAGATCCAGCCGAACGCGGGTGGCGTTGGCGTTGAAATCTCGCCTTGGAACGTCGGGTCGGCGAACTGGATGTCGACGAGCGGTATGCCAAGTAGGCGCCAGTCGCTTGTGTAGCGGCGGCCTTGCATTTGGGTGAAGCCGCTCGCTTCGAGTCTTTTGCGGAGCGGTGAATTGTTGGGGTCATCCTTGGGCGAGTGAGACGCCCGGATTGCGTTCAGTTGGCGTTGCATGCCGAGGGAGGCGGCGATGATCCAGATGGCGAAACCGATGCTCGAGAGGGCCGTGATCGCGAAGTAGGCAATCACGCCATTGGGAACAAAAATCAGTGGCGTGGCGGCGAGGATCGCGAGCGTGAAGAGGAGGCTAACGAGGAACGCCCGCTTGCCTGCCTTTTGCATCAACTCGCGTTCGGTCATGGTCGGCGCGAGTTGTGCTGGCAGCCAGGTTCCTAGCCAGGCGCCGCCGAAACCCAGGCCCGCGCCGGCGAGGCCTCCGGCGACGCCGGTCATTGCTCCTCCAGTCATCGCGGCTTTGGCGGCGGTGGCGGCGAGGCCACTGGCCGTTGCTTTGGCGATGCTCGGCCCTAGGCCCGCTGCCGCCGCCGTGCTGCTCGCCTTGAGTGCGGCGGAGAGCGCGGCGACTCCGGTCATGATGCGGAGTGTGAGGGCGCGGCCCGGCTTGCTCTTTTTCAGGACGCCTTCGACCGTCGCCGCGAGACTTTCACGCAGCATTTCGCGTCCGCGACTCAGTCGTTGTTTGGCGGCGTCGTGGTTGATATCGAGCGCGGCGGCGACTTCGGCGATCGAGTGGTCTTCGCGATAGTAGAGGACGAGCGCCTCGCGGTAATTTTCTGGGATCGCTTCGAGCGTTCGCCAAACGAGGTCGCTTTCCTCCTCGCTGATCGATTGCAGAACCGGATCGGGCTCGTGCGAAATTTGCTCGCTCTCGAACAACGTTTGGTGAATCGGCTCGCGGTGGCGGGAACGCAAATGTTGATGGGCGAGGTTTTTCGCGATGCCGCAGAGCCAAGCGGCCAGGCGTGCCGGGTCACGGAGGTCGTTGCGCCCGCGCCAGGCTTGCCAGAAGGTTTCTTGCGTGATGTCTTGGCAGGCCGCGAAATCGCCGAGGATGCCATAGGCCACCGCCGAGACCGCGTTTTGGTGACGCTCGACGACCCGCTCGAATTCGCTGGTATCGCCATCGAGAACGCGGCGCCAACTGGTTGCGTCGATCGCGGACATTTCCTGCGTATGCATCTGGGCGGGCTCCCTGAGCGTGATTTTGATCGGCTTCAGGGTGTAGTGGCGTTTTCTGGCTCGCCGGTGACAGGAATTTTCGAAATTTCTAGTCCTCGTTTAGCTCTGAGCTCAACGCCGTCGCGTCGGCGTGATCTACTTCGGGGGATTCATCGAGCGGCGTGACGCGGGTGTAGCTCCAAATCGGCGGGGCGAGAAAAATCGAGCCGATCGCGAGAATGCCGAGGTAAAAGCCGGCGGTGGCCCATTGCCGCTCGATCCACCCGTAAGAGAGCAAGAGGAGCGTGGCCATCAAGATCGAAACGACAAAAATCGGGCGCAATGGAGCTGTTTTTCCGCTAGGGCGCCGCGAGGGAGAGGACATTTTCAAGAGTTCCGCTAGGGTGATCGCAAAAAACTGGCGTTACCGCCGCCATCGCGCTAATGATAGGATTACGGCGAAACGCGAAAAAGGGTGAACAGGCATAACCAGGGAGCGGCACGCATGGATTGGCAGCCACCGGCCAGAGACGCGATGCGACCGAATTCGGCGACGGTCAACGAGACGCCGAAGCCACGCAGCCCCATTCTTGTACGAGTGCAGCGGATGATTTACGGTTTGATCGGCGCCTACCTGGGGCTGTGCATGCTCCTGATGTGGTACGAAAACAAAATTCTCTATCCCGCTCCGCGGACCGCGATTGGCGAGTGGAATAAACGGACCACGTGGGGCGCCGAGGACGCGGAGTTCAAGGCGGCCGATGGAACGAAGCTGCATGGCTGGTTCTTTCCGAGTCGCCAACCGAAGCGGGTGATCTTGCTTTGTCATGGCAATGGCGAAAACACTCCGATGGCCTCGTATGAGGCGATGTGGTTGCGTGATCAGCTCGATGCTTCGGTGCTCGTGTGGGATTACCGGGGCTATGGCAGGAGCGAAGGGAAGCCGAGCGAGCAGGGACTGTATCAAGATGGCGAAGCGGCCACGCAGTGGCTCGCCAAGCGGGCGGGCGTCAAACCGAGCGAACTCTATCTGGTCGGCCGCTCTCTCGGCAGCGGCGTTGTCGTGGATATCGGCGTTAGGCATCAGTCGAAGGCCTTGATTCTGATCAGCCCCTATGCGGAAATGCCCGATGCGGCCGCGGCTCGATTCTGGTTCGTGCCGGTGCGGCTGCTGATGCGGAATCGTTATCCCTCGGTGAAGAAGATCCCGCTGTACAAGGGGGCGACTTTTATGGTGCATGGCGATGTTGACACGATCGTTCCCCAGTCGTCGGGCAAGCGGTTGTTTGACGCCACACCGGAGCCGAAGCAATGGGTTTCGATTCGCGGGGTGGGGCACAACGACATTGATTTGTCGCAATGCGAGGGAGAACTGCGGACGTTTTTGGGGAAGGTGGAGGCGGCTAAGTAGTTCAGGTGGGGACGGCGGGCCTATATTTGGCCGAGGAGGACTTTTTCGGCCCAAGTTAGGCGTCTTTGGGGAGCGGGTGGATTGTTTGAGTTGGTGGTTGGTGGCAATGGTGGCAACGTTGGCAAGCTCTCGTGGACGTTGGCAACGGTGGCAATTGGTGGCAATGCCGATTGCTGCTGCGAAGGGCTTCTGGCGATTGCCAAACGTAGGCACCGCGCGCGGCGAGACGGGTGTGAGTGACTCCCAGCTTTAGTTTTGCGTAGCGGAGGGTGCGGGCGGGGATACCTTCCGCCCGTGCTTCGTTATCTTTGTCGGAGTTGACGCCGGGGATGAAGTCGCCGATGGGGTCGACGATTAGCAGCTTCACGGGCGGCGCGGAACTTGGGTTTTGCTCGACGGCGGCGCGGATCTGGTCGATGTCGCGGAGGGTGACGGTCGTTTCGGTGACGCCGCTGCGGGTGTAGATGCGCTGGCCTTCGAGGAGTTTGACATTGGCGAGGTCGGCGCCGTTGGCTTCATAGCGGAGGCGGAGCTTCGAAGGCAAATCTTCGCCGGCCATCATGATGGTGGTTCCGAGTGGCGCGGGGGCGCCATCGGCAAAGGGCTTGCCGCGACTGACGGTGGAGGCGATGGAGCAGGCTAAAAAGCTCTTGCCCTCGCCGCCATAGCCGACGAGGGTGGTGATGGTTCCGAGGGGGATGCGGCTTGGCCAGAGCCAGGCGTCGTTTTGGATTTCGATGTTTTCTAGGGGGGTGACGATGGGGCCGTAGGTGTTGGACATGTTGGGGGCTCCGTAGTGGGGGTGTTACGGATATATTTTTTCAGATGTGTGGCGCCATTTGTGCGCAATTATTTTGTTTATTAACGCAGAGAGCGCGGAGTAGGAGATAAGATGGGGAGAGGTAAGGATTTAGTGCGAGCCGTTGGTTGATGCTTCTTGGTGAACCCCAGGTTGTTGAGTACAACCAACCTGGGGTACCCGGCGCGCACGAGCAAAAATAAGCCCAATTTCAGCACGCGCCCGCGAGCGGAATCGGTGTGATAAGAACACGCCAAATCTTGCATCCCCGGCTGCGCTAATCTACGATTCTTACCATTCATTTCGATCATCAGCGTTCCCTCTCGTGGTTGGAAAATCCGCATGCGTATCGCTCTGGTGCGTACCTTTTCCCTCGTTGTCAGCCTGGCCTTGCTCGGTTCGCCGCCGGGCTTCGCCCGTGAGTGGACTAGCGTTAACGGCAAGTTCAAAATCGAAGCCGAGTTCGTCGCCTTTTCGCCCAACGGCCGTTACCTGGCCCTGAACGACACTTATGACATCCGCATCTGGGATTTGAACGACAACAACGAACTCCCGCTGCTCAAGTCGAACGAGATTCAGTGGACCGGCGCTTTCACACCCGACAGCAAACGCATGGTCTCGGGCGCAAACGGCATCGTCAACGTTTGGGAAATCGAATCGCAAAAGCGCGTCGGCGTGCTGACGGCGCAAAACATCGGCTACATTCAGACGATCACCGTGAGCCCCGACAACGAACACATCGCCGCGTACAGCAGTTCCGCAGGCGGCAATCTCAAAGTCTTCCGCCTTCCGCCACCTTAACCGAATCGAAACCCGATGAATCCATCGCTCGAAGTCCCCTGCAAGCAGTGCGGGGCGATCATCGCCGCCGGGGCTGCGCCCGGCGATCATTGTGTGCAATGCGGCGCCCCGCTTGCGCCAAAATCCAACCCTGGCGGCAGGCTCAACTGGATTATCGCGACGCTGGCGGCGCTAGCGGGTGTAGTGCTTCTAGGTGGAGGCGCGGGTTGGGTCGTGTGGCAGATGCGCCTCGACCGGCCCATTCCGCGGATGAAGGAAGTCGCCCAGGCGCCCAAGTCGTCTTACAATCCGGGTACGGTCGAAGAGATGATGAAGAAACGCACCACTCCGCCGAAGACGATTATTGAAATTGAGGCGGAGCAAGAAAAGGCGAAGCAGGAACAGGAAAAGGCCGCCAAGGAAAAGGCCGATCAAGAAAAACGCCTGGCCGAGGAGAAGAAGCAGCGCGAAGCGGAGGCAGCCAAGAAAGCAGCCACGAAAAAGGAAGCCGAAGACGAAGCCGCGGAGAAAGCGGCAAGGGCAAAAGGAGCATGGAAGCCTCGCCCCCGTTTGGCCTATCACTGGGCCGATCGCAATTTCAACGCCTGGAACTTTGAGATCAAAGCGCCCGCCGACTCCGGCGTGAGGAACTACTCCGGCGTCTCCTCGTTCTACACCAAGCCAAAGAAGTCAGCGGCCGCGCTCGTCAAAGAAAAGGGAAGCGGATCGGCGTTTGCCGTGACGCCCTCGGGACACCTCGTGACCTGCGCGCATGTGATCGAGGACGCTGCGAAAATCCAGGTTCACATTGCCGGAAAGACCTACGAGGGGAATATCATCGCCGTCGATGCCGCGAATGATCTCGCGCTCCTCAAGATCGAGGCCGCCGCGCTCGAGACGATCGGCCTGGCCCCGCCAGATTCGATCGAGCTTGCGCAGGAAGTGCGCGCGGTCGGCTTTCCGCTTTCGGAAGTGCTCGGCAATTCGATCAAGATCAGCCGCGGCGCCATTTCGGGAATCGTCAAGCGCGAGGAGCGCGAACTCTATCAGGTCGATGCCGCGATCAACCCTGGCAACAGCGGCGGTCCCGTCGTCGACCTTAAAGGCAACGTCGTGGGCGTCGCTTCCGAAAAAATCCATGGCCAGGCGATCTCCAACGTCGGCTTCTGCGTCCCTTCGAAAACGGTCGAAGCGTTCCTCCGCGAGCAAGGCGTCCAGCCCAAGCCCGCCAGCACCGTCAGCGCCGCGGACGGCCCCGCGCTCGCCCGCGCCGTCACGCCCGCGGTCGCAATGCTCGAAGTCGAATCCAACGCCCAGAACGCTTTTGAGGTCTTCGATTGCAGCGTTCTGAATTCGACGAGCAACAACATCTATGCGATCCCTTCGACACAACATGGCGTCGCCTCGCGCGGCGCGCTCACCGTCACGTCCGATGGACGCATCCTCGAACTCGAGGGCAACCTTCAAGCGCCCTTTCTGTTCGGCCCCGTCGCCGCGCTGACCCTGGTGTCGCTGCCAAAACCTTGGCAGTCGCGGTGGGGCGACTCGCGCGAGACGAAGCTCACGTTCATCGAAGACGGGCGCTCGCGCGACCCCTTTGAGCGGCTGATGCAGTCGCACTATCGCCGCTACTCCCCCTTCAGCCCTCCGCCGCAGGTCCGCATCGTCTCGATCGACGCCGTCGAAAGCGAGCAGCTCAAAGTCCTCGAAACCAAAAACGACCTCGTCACGATCCAGCGCACCTGGCGATTCGCAACGCAGGGCGATCTCAAGCTCGAAGTCGGCGGCGTTTGGACCTATCAATTCGACCAAAAGAAAGGCGCCGTGCTCGAAGTCAAGGGAACAACCGATCTGTCGGTCGCCAGCAAGCGCATCACCGCGATCGAAATCGAAGTGAAGCCCGCCGACGTCGCTGCACTTGCTGGCGGCTCGCCCCCCTCCGGCGAGCCGGGGTATGTCACTCCCACTACTTCAGCGCCGGCCGTCGCCCCGTCGCCTCCTCCCGCGGAGATCAGCGAGCCGCTGAAGAAGCTGGAAGACGCGAATACCGCCGCCTCAGACCGCATTGCCGCCTTACAGTCGCTCGCCAAAGTCAAGTTAAGCACACCGCACCGCAAGCAGGTGCTCGATCAGCTCGAAAAGGAAATGGCCAATCCGGACGTCAACGCCGCCGTCTCCGCCATCAACGCCCTGGCCCACTGGGACGCCGCCACTCGCGTTGAAGCCGTTACGAAGCAACTCAAGAGCGAAGCCGGCCCGGTGCGCGAGGCCGTCGTCAAGTATTTAGGAAGTATGCAAGATGGCGCCGCCGCGCCCGCACTGGTCGAAGCCCTCGGTGACGCCGCGCTGCGCCCGTCGATTTATGCGGCCCTCCGTTCAATCGGCCCGACTGGCGAGCCCGGCGTGCTCAAAATGCTGCAGCACCAAGAAGTGGAAATCCGCGCGCAAGGCTGCCGCATCCTCGCCGAAATCGGCACGACCAAATGCGTCGATGAGCTCCGCCGCCTCGCCAAGTCCGCTGACTCAGCCAATGGCGCCGCGGATGACCCGGTCAAAACCGCTGCCAAAGCGACACTCGCCGCCTTAGGCCAAAGCGAAACCGCGCCGGCGCCCGTCGCTAAGCCGACAACACCCGACGACAAAAATTCCTTCGCAACGCCCGCCGCCGAAAATCCCAAATCCGAAGAAAACCCCTTCGAGCCGAAGAAGCCATAACCGGGAAAGCGACTAGCTTGGGATGACATCGCGGGTAGAAGCATTACTTCCTCCCCCTCTACTCTCTCTTCCCATCCTCTTAACGAAACACGACCACCGTATCGGCGACGTAGTCGCCAAACCGCTGTTTGTCGCGGGCGCCGATGATTCTGAGCGCGGCGGGAAGCGCGCCAAACAGGAGCGGATTCACCTCGACGACTCGAAAGAGCGTACGAATGAGGATCTGTTTGATTGTAGAGTGCTCTCCGTTGTATCTCAGAATTTTCAGCCCCATCAGGAATTTTCCAGGCGTCGTGCTCAAGGCCGCCTCGAACATGAAATAGTAAGCAAGATAGGCAAAGACAGCCACAAACACGGGAAGAACAGACCAATGCTCTGGCAGTTGTTTGGCGACGAGAATAGAGATGATTGCGGCAAGGAAGTTATCAAGAACTGCCGCAATGTGCCTGGGCAAAAGCGTGCCGGCGGGGGAAATCGCTGGCTGTCGCGCCTGCTTGCCACGGGCAACAAGATCGATGTATTCGGCGGGAGGAGCCTCGGCGGGCTTCTCGGGGTCCGGTTCGGAAGTGCGCGGCGAATGATAGGGGTTTTCCAAGTTCGACGCCTTCCAACTTGCTTGATCGTAAAAGATGCCCGGCGACGATGTGGGACCTGCGAATGATAGGCGATCCGTGTTTCTGAAACATGTCCGGTGTCGACGGGCTGGCTTCGGCTGAATGCTTCTCGGTCAACCCGAAGTGCCGACGCGGGTGGCGATGGGGCCGAAGGAGGATTTGGACATGGGGGGGGCTCCGTGGAATGGGGGGTGGTACGGAGATATGTTTGCAGAGGTGCGGCGCCATTTGTGTGAAATTGTTTTTTACCGCAGAGGACGCGGGGAGCG
>JBKJSI010000680.1:0-21475 GCA_046595915.1 Pirellulaceae bacterium | reverse complement strand
ACCGGTTTCGACTTCACGATGCGACGCTGCCTGGTAAGCCTGATTTGGTGCTAAAGAAACTGCGGCTGGTGATTTTCGTTCATGGATGCTATTGGCATGGACACACTTGCGCGCGGGGCAATCGGATGCCCAAGACCAACGTCGCTTATTGGCGAGCGAAGATCGGTGGGAACATTGTCCGAGACCAACGTCACTTGGCTGCAATTCGAAAACTGGGTTGGCGTTCGCTTGTTATTTGGGAGTGCCAGTTACGCCGAGCGGACTTAAGCGATTGGCTTGCGCGGCGACTTGCTCGTTTTGCAAGTCTTCACTAATTCACGACCTTGTCAGTTCCATTCGCCGCTAGGTGGTGGTTCATCGCCTTCGCCTTCTAAGCCAGCTTGCCATTCTTCGACCGACTTCAGGACTCCATCTCGCTCTTCGCGCGTCGCCCAAACGGATTCATCTTGCTCCAACCGAACTTCGTAAAATCCTTCGCGCTCGCAATCTTCGGCGCCGCAAAAATGGGGCACGGCGGAAATCCACATCACCCGATACAGCGGAATGTACTTGTCATCCACGGTGCAAAAGATGGAAGGTGTGGACAAAGCGATTCTCCGGACATTCAACGACGGAACCCATTCACCTGAGAATTGTATCCGAGCGGAAAAGTCCGCCAAGGCTTGAAATGACGCCAACTCGGCCAAGTCGCTAGCGAGTGAGCCTTCGAAATCGGCCTATTCGCTCTAGGGGTCGTGTAAGAGCCGCTCCTTTGGCACAATTGGGAAGTTCCGCGTATTCCCCCGTTTGCTGGAAAGTATGTCTAACTCGACTACACCACAGATCATTGCCACACCGCACCAAATGCGTGAGGCAATCGAGGTGCGGCGCCGCACCGGCGCTCGAGTGGGACTCGTGCCGACGATGGGGGCGCTGCATGAAGGCCATTTGAGCCTGGTGCGAGCCTCGCAAGCGCAATGCGATCACACTGCGGTCACAATTTTCGTCAACCCAACCCAATTCGGGCCGAACGAGGATTTCTCTCGCTATCCTCGAACGATGGAGCAAGATCTCGCGCTGCTTGCTGGCGAAGGTGTTGAACTCGTCTATTGCCCTACCCTCGATGTGATGTATCCCCAGGGTTTTTCGACCTACATCGAGCCCCCTTCCGCTGCGAAAAGATTAGAAGGCGAATTGCGGCCTGGACACTTTCGCGGTGTTTGTACCGTCGTATTAAAACTGTTCCAGGCTGCGCCGGCGGACTGTGCGTTTTTTGGGAGGAAGGATTTTCAGCAGGCGCTCGTCATCCGGCAAATGACTCGGGATTTGGATTTAGCGACGGAGATTGTGGTTTGTCCAATCGTTCGGGATGGAGACGGGCTGGCTCTTAGTTCTCGAAATCGATACCTTTCGCCGGGCCAGCGGGAGGCAGCACTTGGACTTTCTCGAGCGCTCGGCGCGGCCAAAGAGATGGTTGCCACAGGCGAGCGAAATGGTGAGGCGCTTCGCTCGCAAATGCGAACGACTTTACTCAACGCGGGTGTTGATTCGATCGATTACGTTTCGATTTCTGATTGTGAGTCGCTCGATGAACTGGAGCAACTGAGTACTCCAGCTGTTGCGCTGATCGCGGCGCGAGTTGGCACGACGCGGCTTATCGACAATGAAATCCTCACTCCGCCAAACGCCCATTAAGTCAAGGATCGACACGTGCTGCAAACTGTCTTCTTGTTGCCAGAGAAATTCGCGGGCATTCCGCTCTTCGGGTTTGGTTGGGCGCTCGGAATTTGGATCCTCATTTCGGTTGCGTGGATCGGCTGGCTGGCGAAGAAGCCGGAGACTCGCGGTGAAATTGGCGGTCTCTTACCGGTGCTGGGCATTGTCGTGGCGGCGATCATCTGGCTGTTGCCGATGATGCAGATTCAGGAAGGAGGACGCATCGGGCTGCCGATTCGCGGGTATGGCGTCATGCTTCTGTTCGCAGTGCTTGCGGGGATGGCGATGGCCAATCATATGGCGCGACGGGTGGGCCTCGATGTCGAGGTGATCCAGAGCATGGCATTTTGGCTGATTCTTAGCAGCATTGTTGGCGCAAGAGCGTTTTATGTTGCTTTGAACTGGAAGGATTTCGCGAGTCCTTCTATCGCGGCCACAGTGGGAAAAATCGCAGCGATCAATATGGGCGGGATCGTTGTTTATGGGGCATTGCTCGCGGGTTTTGCGGCGCTCGCTTGGGCCTGCTACCAGCGTAAACTTCCGCTGCTTGCGATTGCGGATATTTTGGCGCCGGCGTTTTTGGTGGGGCTCGCGATTGGGCGGATTGGGTGCTTTTTGAATGGCTGCTGTTACGGTGGCATTTGCGATCCGCCGGAGTGGGGAGTGCGATTTCCCGCTGGGAGCGATCCCTATCGGCATCAAGAACTGACTGGTGCGCTGCATGGTTTACAGATCACTTGGGATGATCAAAAGAAGCAAGCATTTGTCACCGAGGTTTACCCTGGCTCGCCTGCGGAGGAAGAAGTGAAGGTTGGTGACCAAGTTGTTTCGGCCGTGGGCGTGAAGATTGGTTCGGCGGACGATTTGTATGGCATTGGCGAGCGGTGGCAGATTCGCAACATGGCGCTCGAACTGATGCGCGATGGTGCTCGGCGCGATGTGAGTTGGACGCTACGCCCGCCGGCGCGCAGCTTGCCCGTTTACCCGACTCAGATTTACAGCGCGATTGACGCGGCGATCCTTTGCTTTTTGACTTGGGCGTATTTTCCTTACCGCCGCCGCGATGGTGAAGTGATGGCGCTGCTGTTTTTCTTTAACCCTCTAACGCGGGTGCTGCTCGAGATTGTGCGAGATGACGAGCCGGGGCGGTTTGGGACGCTGCTGACTATTTCGCAGTTGGTCGCAGTGGGGATGATGGTCGCTGCGGTGGTCATTTTTGTTGTGATTCGATCGACCAAGCAAAAGCCCTATTTTGCGACGCTGGCTGTTGAGTAAGTTGAGCGCGAGGGCGGCCAGCACCGGCTGCTTTTTTGCCGGCGTGGCGTTGAATCGAACACTTTGACTACAGCGCTACGAAACCAAACGGATTTAGAAATCGATGAGCAAAAGCGCCTCCTTCACCTGCATTTTCCTTGGCGCACTTATTGGTTGCGACGCGCCTGTCTTGGCCCAAGTTCAAACTCCAAAGGTTACCGCTACTCAGAAGCAAGACATCACGCCTTCAGCACAAGAATTAGAGTTTACGGGAAGTTTCTTGGACTTTATCCACCTACGTTCGACGGATCCAAAGTTCGATTCACGTGCGCTCTTCAATCACTCTGCAGACAAACTCAAACTGCAAGTTGGAGCCGAGCGAGAAAGTCATATTGCGAAGCGGAAAACGATGTTTGACGAATATGGCATTGTGCATAGCTTTCGTGACTTTGTTTCTGCTGGTGGAACGGTTACCTTTTTACGATTTCGACGTCGAGAAGGCGCGCTGGTGGCCTTGTTTCGTGCGGTTCCTAAGCAAGGCGGCGTGCTCTACTTCGAGTGCAAGTTGAGCGAGAAGTCGCAGGACGGAACAGTCCGGGCCGTGGATATCTACCAGTTTGCGGACTCCGAGTGGCTCTCTGATTCCGATGTGGCGGCACACATTAAGGCAAAGGCCGCTCGCAACCCTTTGGAACTTCAGGCATTGTTCCCAGGCGTAAAGCTAACGGAGAGCGACGCTTTAGAGTGCTATCAATTAATGAAATGTGACCTAATAGAAGACTGGAAGGGAGTGCTGTCGAAGTTTGCTACGCTTTCGAGTCCGCTACAACGGAATAGGGAAATTCTGTTAATGCGCTTTAAAGCCTCGGCCAGACTAAAACGACAAGCGGAAATGGACTGGACGCTCGATCGTCTAATTGAATTTCACGGCGACACCCCAATCGTGGCGTCGATGTCAATCGATTTGCACGCTAAACGTGGGGAACTCGCAAAGGCCCTCGCCGCGATCAACAAAGTCGAACGTGTCATGGAAGGCGATCCCTATCTCGATTTTGTCCGTGCGACACTCAGTTTGACGGCCGGCAAACCTGAGTCTGCAATGACGTACGCAACTAGCGCCATTGAACGGGAACCAAGTCTCACTCAAGTTCACTGGATCATCGCGAGAGCAGGCGCAAAACTTCATGAATCATCAAAGGTCGAGGCCGCTCTACGCCAGCTTGTTGAGGCTAAATTGACGACTCTGACAGAAATCGAGAATCACTCAGACTTCGCCACCTTCGTCGCCTCCCCCGAATTCAAAGCCTGGAAAGCCGAATCCGAAGGCAAGAAATAGCTTCTTTCTAAGCCCCATTCCGCCGCTTTGTAAAATTTCAAAGATTTTCGTGCGCCGGCGCGCAAATAGATTGACTCGCGATATATCGGCTGGCTATACATGGAGCAGCAAAGGAGTCGTACGGCAACCAATGGAGCTCATGCCCCTGAGGAATGACTGATGATTGAAGGATTTCAGCGCGATCTGCTTCGCGGCAGCCTCGACATGATGATTCTCTCGGCGCTCGCCCGAGGGGCTCAGTATGGCTACGGCGTGCAGAAGCAAATCGAATTGGCGAGCCAAGGCCGAGTCAAAATCGCCGCCGGCACGCTCTACCCCATTTTGCACCGACTCGAAAGCGACAAATTGATTAAGAGTCGCTGGGAAGACGAGACCGGGCGCAAACGGAAATGGTATGAGCTGACAGCGACAGGAAAGAAACGCCTTCAGAAGCAGGCGGAGGAGTGGACCCAGTTCGCTCACTGCTTGCAGACGTTACTAGCTCCGGTAGTTGGGGGCGGGAAACTCGCTACCTCGCCGGCGACGTAATTGTTTTTGTCGGTATTCGTGCTCGGGACTCGGACTTCGTAATCGGAATCCGAATCACCAATGACGAATTACGAGTACCGAGTAGGAAAGTGGAGCGGTTCCATGATCGAACGCGAATTTGATGACTACTTAGCGCTGCTGCGGGGGCTGTTGCGGCTTCGTAAGCGGCAGTGCGACGCGATTGCGGATGAATTACGAGACCACATGGATGCGCGTCTCGAAGACCTCCTTGCGGAGGGAATCCCCAAGGAGAAGGCGGTGCAAATCGCCCTCGAAGAGTTTGGCGACGCAGCAGGCGTCGGCCAGGCATTTCTCGAATTGAATCGAACCAATCAACGGAGATGGAATATGAAAATCACAGCGGCATCATTACTCACTTGCACGGCCCTCGGGCTGGCGGCGATGGCATTTTGGCCCGGGGGCGGGCCAAATGTTTCGAACAAGGCGATGGCTCAAATTGGGGGCGGACCAGCTGGGCCGGGGGCTGGAGGTGCGCCGGGTGGGCCGCCGCCTGGTGCGGCACAGCTGACGGAGCGATCGAAGGAAGAGAATAATCAGGCCACAGCGTTGAAGCTGGCGCAAGTGCAACAGAACTTCGATATTCAACAAGTTCAAGTCGATGAGTTTGGGAAACTTATTGGCGACATGTGTCAGGTGAACGTGATTGTCGACCGCGCCAAGCTGGAAGAAGCGGGGGTCGAGACTAGCAAGGCTCTAGAGATCAGTCTCAAGAATGTGCGGATCGACACGGCGCTCGAATTGACCCTGAAGCAATTAGGAAATTGCGGTTATTACATTCACGACGGCATCGTGATGATCACAAGCCAAGAGGCCCTTGCGAACGTTACCGAAGTTCGTGTCTACAACGTCGCTGATCTGGTTTATCTCGATACGGCTTGGCCGCTTGATCCATCTCATGGACGCGGCGCGCCGGGGATGATGGGAGGCATGGGCAGTGGTATGGGAATGGGTGCGCCCGGAGGAATGGGTGGAATGCCTGGCGCATCAGGCAGCATGGCTCCAGGTGGTTATGGCGGTGCTGGTGGGATGCCCGGCGCACCAGGAGGCATGGGTCCAGGTGGTTTCGGCAGCGGCAGTGGGAAGGGCGGACCTCCTGGCGGTTTTGGCGGTGGAGATTCAGGGGGTGGAGTTGGCGGCCCTGGCGGATTCGGCGGCGCAGGTGGAGCGGGTGGGCCTCCTGGCGGCGGCGTTCCTGGTAGCGGCGCCGGCCCTGGAGCTAGCGGTGCACCGAGCGGCTTTGGCGCCCCTGGCGGCGGTGGTCGTCCGGGACCAGGCGGGGGTTCAGGCTTTGGCGGCGGACGTCCTGGAGGTAGTGGCGGCAGCGAGGGTGCTTCCTTCGAAGGAACTGGTGCCGCTGACGGGGCGCCAAGTGGAGGCGGTAGCGCTGGCGCGTCGGAAGGTGACGCGACGGGTGTTGGTGCAGCCATTCCTGCGGCGGGTGGCGGTGAATCAGGCGGGCCCACGAGCGGACTTGGAATGCTGGACACGATATCGGGAACGCCGAACGAAGTGCTTGCTCAGGTCGGCGGCATGGGAATCGGCGGCATGGGTGGCAGTGGAAGCCCTCCTCCAGGCGGGATGATGGGCGGTGGAGGCGGTGGTATGGGAGGCGGCATGCCACCCAAGTACTTCAGTAAAGACCCTAAAGCCTATTCGCCTGAAGAACGACGGACCGTGGACCTGATGCAAGCGATCACGAGCGCAGTGGAATGGGAAACCTGGGCAACGAATGGCAACGGCGGCGTCGGTGAAGTTCAGCCCTTCGAAGGACTGCTAATCATTCGCAACACACCCAAGGCGCATCAGGGAATCGAAATGCTGCTGCAGCAGATTCGGACAGCGCGGCTGACGCCCCGCGGCGGCATCGGTGGCCTAGGTGGTGGTATGGGAGGCATGGGCGGCGGAGGAATGGGCGGCATGGGTGGCGGCATGTTCTCGACTGAGGGCCGTTAAGCCGTGTAGCAAAGTTCACCATCTAAACTCAGGCGCCGCGTCGGGTGACTGGGGACGACGGTGTGGCTGTGTTTTGCCAGCGACGCGCTCTTCAAATCGCAATAAGGTCATTGGGCTGGCATAACACGGCGAACTCAAAGCTAGATTGCAATCGAAGGGGATCAAAACGAAGGCGCCGCGGTGTATTCATACATTCGCGGCGTCTTGGGGTTGAAGAGGCCAACGTGGTCGTAGTCTTTGAGGATGTTTTGGAGCGAACTGGTTAAGGTTTTTAGACCGCCGGGCGAGAGTTTTTCTCCGGCGGCTTCGGCGCGAAGGTAGTAAGTGGCTTCGTTAATCTTTTCGCGCAACCGATTATCGCTCGCACCGATGAAGGTGGCCTCGAGCGCATCACCTTGCTGGCTACGCAGCTTTTCGTAAGTCGTGACGGCGGCGAAATAGGTCATAATTGCCAGATGAAACAGCTCCGGGCGATGCGTGGTTTCGTAGCAAGTTGAAATTAATTCGTCGATAAAAATCAGCTCGTCTCGCACCGCCCGGTCATGTTCCGCCAGTTCGCTCGCCCTCGGTGATTTCCCTCCTTCAAACCATCTCGCAATCCGCTCCACCGCCGTGAAAGTATGGGCAATTCCCGTGCTTTGGAGTGGTGAGATAAATCCGGCGCTAAAAGGCAGTAGCGCAAACCCTTCACCTGCCGCTCGAGCCGTTAAACGCTGCATCCGCCCCGTGCGAGTAAGCACCGGGCCCTCCAAGTCAAGAACGCGATCCCGCATTTGCTCATCGAGACTCGGAATTCGCGAAAGCAATTGCCGGAATTCCTCTTCAGGTGACACGCTAGAATCAAATGCCAAATCCTTCAGCGAAAACCCGGCGCTGACCACCTGATGCGCGAACCGCAACTGCCACATCCACCCCCCCGGAAAAACCTGATGGATCGCCGCGTCATCGCAGGGATAAGGATGCTCGCTCCGAGTCATCCCGCGAGCATCCATAAACTGGGCCCACGGTGTCATTTCGGAGAAATGCGCAAATAATCCTCGCGATGAAGTTTTAAGAAGTTTGGAGTCATCCCCCAGTGCGAGGGACTGTGACAATTCGGGACTTGAGCCCGCAGCGTGAATCAGAAATTTTGCTTGGATTCGACTTGCACAACTCGTTTTCGAGTCGAACCTGATCATCTTGAGCATCTTGTGATCAACTTGCCCCAGAGAGTGATCATCTTGAGCATCTTGATCATCTGCTCTCAGCGACGTCAGTTCGATTACCCAACCTTTCCCTTCTCGCTCGACAAGGGCATGCGATTGGTCGAGGTAAACCGCCCCAGCCCGCTCCGCACACTGGCAAAAGTACTGATCAACATCCGCCCGCAGCCAATGCGTATCGCTCTGCTCGTTACTCGCACTCGCCGCCACCAATAACTCCGTGCGGTGATCCGGAAAGGCTTCAAAGGGCCGTTCGTACTCATGAAAAAAGTAGGAAAAACCCCTCTTCAGCCCCCCACGAATCTGTGGCAGCGACCGTTGCCAAGTCCCCCATTTGCAAAGCGGCTCGATCTCCGAAAGCCCGTACCGCCGGCACAGATCGAACAGCACCCGATTACCAATCGGCGTCGACGACTCCCCAATCGCAAACCGCGGGTGCTTCCCCTTATCCACCAGCACCACATCCCGCCCGAGTTTCCGCAAAATCAGCGCGAGCAAACTCCCGCCGAATCCCGCGCCGAGAATGCAAACCTCCGTCGAGAGTGTTTTTCCGCCCGTCACGCCGCACTCCCCCCGCAATCGCACTCGATCTTCGCCGGCACTTGCTGAGTCAAATTCATCTGCGAAAGCCGCGCGATCCGAGCCGCCGCACAATTCGAGCACGTCGCAAACCTCTCCGCATCCCACAAATCCACAAACACCCGCCCGCGATCAAGGCCAATCCCTGCAGCCGCAGCTTTCTCAATCGAACCGAGCCTAGGCGGCGCAAATTCACGCCCGCGTTCCAGCAAATCCATCACCCCATTACCGCCGCGAACCGGAATCACCGAACAAACGCGCGCCCCTTGATCAAACGCATGCTCAACAGTTTTGAGCGCCCATTCGACGCCTTCTTCCTCCTCAAGAAACGGCGGCTTCAGCAGCACGAAAGTTCGTAGAGCGATCCCCCCGATCGCCAGCATCTCCGCCGCGTGGTCGAAATCCTCAACCGTCATCCGCTTGTTCAACGCGGGCAGCACTTCGGGGTGAATCGTTTCCAGGCCGATCGCGATTTCGAGTTGGCCCCGAAGTTCGTCGCGAAAATGAAGGCAGGCGTCGTTGCAAAAACGCGGATGATCCTCGACGATCACAGTGCGAAATTGAGCGACCCGCTGGGCGATCTCCGAGAGGTCTTGCGCCGGAATCGCATTGGGATCAAAAAAATTCCCGCTGTTGTAAAGCTTGATATGCCGCGCCGCCGGCAACCGCGCAAGCGCGAAATCGATCTGCTCGATAATCGCGCCCTCGGGCACGGTCTCGTCGGTCGTGTTCTTCCAAAGATCGCAGAAGAGGCAGGTGAAGGGGCACTCGCGATTGGTCAGAAAAAGCGTCGCCACCGGCTCAACACGCCCGCTCGCGGAAAGCTCCTCCTCGACGAGATAAGCATAAGGCTCGCGCGGGTCTACTGCGTTTTTAGGCCCACGAGCCGCGAGGATTTCGTTGGTGGAAAAGTGAATGGGCGCCCGCATTAAACTGCGAAGACCTCATCCAGAACACGGCGATAGGCCCGTTCGTCTTTGGGAAAGATCTGCGTGAAAGCGGCATCCTCGGCGGCGCCATGTTGAAAGCGGCGCTTTTCGAAGATCGGCAATTCGAGGCCAGCGATCGCCTTAACGCCACGTCGAACAATTTCGCCCTTGAGCGAATAGAGTTTTTTGTGGTCCCAGTCGGTAAGTTCAATGAACGGAATGCCCTCGGCGACTTCGATCACATTCGGCAATGCATAGGGACTGAGGCCCGTAAAACCGCAAGCCCGCGCAGGCGCACTCGTCCGCACATGCCCGCGACTCTGCCCGCCGGTATAGGTGAGCGAATGTTTGACGGCATCAACGCCCCAGCCTTCTTGATAGAGCATGAGGTTATTGAGCACGCTGCGGATCGTGAGCTCTTTGTTTTCTTCGATCGGATAGTCCTTGAGATTCTCATCGCCGCCGTCGCCGTCGAGGATGTACTTCCACTCTGGATAACGGGCGCGGATGCCTTCGCAAAGCGCGAGCGCCATCGTCGCCGACTGTACATCGAGCGGTTTGTAATCCTCAATCACGCGAATCGCCCGCTTGTAGTCGAGCGAGCTCGACGAAACTTCGATTGGCTCCAAAAACAGTTCCAAATTTAGCCGCGACAAGAATTCCCGCGCCTGGGCGAGATCTTTCCCACCCCCGTCGACGGCAAGAGTAAAGGCCTTCAACCGCGCCGGAGACTGTCCGCGCTTTAGGAGGAGGTGATAGAGCACCAAGAAAACCGAACCGCTATCGACCCCGCCCGAGAACAGCACTCCCAGCGGTTTCTTCGCGTCGACATGATCGAGCCAGCGGTCGATTTCTTGAGCGAGGGCGCCGATGTAGGCAGCGCCGATTTCGTCGAGATTGGTGCTGAGCTTGTTGCGCTGGGGAGCGAAGAACCGATCGTAAGTCGGATTGGGATCGGGGCAACCCAGCAGATTGAGTGTCGTTACATGATGCGCGGGAACCATCCGCGTGTACGAAGGATGGAATTGATCGGCATAGCCTTGCGAGTTGAGCCAAGCCGCGATTTCGTCAATCCGCTCAGCGATCACCAGGCACGGCCCATCGATTTGCTTGGCTAGAAAATACCGCATCGGCCGACCAATCGAGCGGGCCATGCGGACGGTTTTGCCTTCGACGTGGACGAGAGCGAACTGACCATCAATGGCGCGGACTTTTGTCGCATCGCCGGTGGCGAGTTTTTGGATCGCTTCAGCAGTCGTGCAATTGAGGAGGATATTGGCTTGGTCATCGAGAAGATTGACGACGCGTTCGATGTAGGCTTGGTGCATTATTTGTGACAGGATTATCAGGATTTACAAGATGAAGAAAAGTCAGTGCGAAAGCACGCTGACGTACGCGAATGGAAAGAGCATTCATTAGCTTTCGGGGTTATCGAGCAGCTCTTTGAGGCGTTCTCGAAGGGGCTGAGCAAATCTTTCCAGCCATGTTGCGTCGATCAAGCCCACCGAAATCATGTCTTGGAGGTGGACGCGGTCTTTGAGGCGGTGGCTGGTGAGTTTCATTCGCACCAGTTCTGGGAATGAAAGAGTTCGCATCGATTTGATGACTTCAAATTGATCGACGGTCGGGGCGGCTTCGGTGTATTCCGGCTTCACCTTCTCGCCTGCGAAAACGATATGCACCGCGTCGCGTGGAGTTCCATCTGGTCCATCGAGAAAGAGTGGCACACCATTGACGAAATGATAGTGTAAACCGGCGGGCGCCAGCGCGACCTTTGCAGCTTCCAAATCGGAACGATTGAGGACAATATCAACATCGCGCGTATTGCGCATGGCAGTCTCATCGACCTGCGCGACCCAGAGTTGCACCGCGTTGCCGCCGATAACGGCATATGGGATGTTCGCGGCGTTCAGCGAGTCGGTGACTTTTTGCAGTCGCTCTTTGACCTTTTCCACTGCACGTTCAATCCTGTCCCAGAGTGCGTCGCCGGTGTATCGGATTTGGATCATGGACTACCTCCGTGCCTGAGTATACATGAGGTAACTCTCAAATGGTCTACGCGGGCGGCACTAGTTCCGCTTCCACGTGGCGGCTTCTTCGCCGTCCAGCCGCAACGTTAAGCATTTCGCACTGCCGCCGGCTTTGACGAACTCCGAGAGGGGCGTTTCGATTGGCTCGTAGCCGCGGGCGCTGAGTTGCTCGTGCAAGTCGGCGCAGCCGGTGTTGGTGATTACTTTTTTGCCGATCACGACTGCGTTGCAGGCGAAGGAGCGGGCTTCTTCCTCTTTTACTTCGACGAGGTTGGGCACGGCTTCGCGGAGGGCGCGCTGGCCGTAGTCGTCGAAGGCGCCGGGGTAGTAGATGGCTTCGCCGTCCGCGAGCGGGCAGAAGCAAGTGTCGAGGTGGTAGTAGTACCAGTCGATCATTTCGAGCGGGATCACGCGGACGCCGAGGAGTTCGGCGATTTGCTGATGGCCGCGGGCGTCGCTGCGGGTTTGATAGCCGGCGAAGAGCGTGTCGCCGCAGAAGAGGGCGTCGCCGGCGCCTTCGAAGTAGGTTCCGGGCGGCGGTTTGCTGACTTCGTAACCGAGTTTCACGAGCGCGGTCTCGTAGAAGGGCTCTTCGCCTTGGCGCTCGTGGTTTTTGAAATGGGCGAGGATAGCCCGGGCGCCGAAGAGCATGGCGGCGTTGGCGGTGAAGACGAGGTCAGGCAAGCCGGCGATCGGCGGGACGAGTTCGACTTTTGCGCCTGCGGCTTCGATGTGGGTACGCAGGTTTTCCCATTGCTCGATTGCGAGTTTGCGATCGGCGGGGCGGGCGCGGCTCATCCAGGGGTTGATTTCGTACTCGATACCGTAGTGGTCGGGCGGGCACATGAGGATGCGGGGGGTCATGAAGAAAACTCCCGTCGCTTACGCTCCGGGCTCAGGGAATTGCAATTCATATGGAGGGCTCCGCGGTTGCGGCGGATTCTAGGCGTTCGATTTCTTGGACCATGACGCGCATGAAGGGTTCGACGTCGGTGACGATGCCGACCGTTTGGAAGGAGCCGCGGTCGTTGAGCTTAATGACTGTTGAGGGGTTGATGTCGACGCAGACGACGTTGACCCAGGCGGGGAGCAGGTTGCCGACGGCGATCGAGTGCAGGGTGGTCGCGATCATGAGGCAGAACGTGACGCCTTGGATTTTTTCGCGCATGACGCGCTGCGACTCGATGGCGTCGGTGATGACATCGGGGAGCGGGCCGTCGTCGCGGATGCTGCCGCAGAGGACGTAGTCGACGTCGTGCTTCACGCAGTCGTACATGATGCCCGAATTGAGGATGCCTTTTTCGACGGCGGGGCGGATGCCGCCGGCGCGGCGGATGCGGTTGATCGCGCGGAGGTGGTGCTCGTGGCCCGCTTCGATGATGTCGCCGCGTTCGAGTTGCACGCCGAGGCTGGTGGCGAAGAGCGATTGTTCGATGTCGTGCGTGGCGAGGGCGTTGCCCGCGAACAGGACTTTGAAATAGCCTTTGCGGATCAGTTCGCAGAGGTGTTTGCCGCTGCCGCTGTGAACGATGGCGGGGCCACCGACGAGCAGGGCTTTGCCTTCGCGTTTGGCGCGGAAGAGCTCTTGGGCGACTTGGCGGATCGCGACGTGCTTGGGCTTTTCCGTCGAAACCGCGCTATTCATGAACTCGAAGCCGTGCGCCTCGCGTTGGCGCTCGGATGGGAAGACGCGGACGCCGGCGTGGCCGATGACGATTTTGTCGCCGAGTTTGGTGTCGAGCATCGGGATGCAGCGGGCGGCGCCGGTTGCTTTGTCGATCACGATGCCGCAGTCCATTTCTTGCGCGTCGACGGGAACCCACTTGCCTTGCAGGCGGACTTCCGTTCGCTGGTTCGTGGTGCTGTAGAAGTTTTCGGGGAACGCGCCGCCGATGTCGACGGTTTCGACCGCGCAGTCGTGTTCGTGGACGCGGATGGCGCCGTGGTTGGCGACTTGGGCGAGGATTTCGTCGAGCTTTTGGCGAGTGGGGGCGGCGATTTCGATGAGGGCGCGGCTGGGGTCGGTGCGGGTCTGGCCGATGAGGACGTTTTTGAGTTTAAACGAGCCGCCCTTGGCCATGATCTGGTCGAGGATTTTGGGCAGGAGCAGGCTATCGATGATGTGCCCGCGGAGTTCGACTTCCTCGACGAATTCGGCGGGCTTGTTGGCTGTGGGCATCGAGTGGGCTCCGGGGTACGTCCCCTCATTGTAGCGGGCTGCAAGAATGGCAGTTGGCGGCGGGAGCAGTGTTGAGGGGTCTTGCGCGCGGGTGATGAAAAGCGGCTTGTTTTTTCAAACTTGTAGTCTTGCAGTCTTGCGCGCGCACGTGAGGGTCTCAAGTTTGGCGCGCAAGTTAGGACGAAAGTTGGGTTGGTGGCGAGGTGGCGGCGGGCGCATGACAGTTTGTCCACTCGCCTGCCTCTCTTAATAACTTGTAATCGTTACGACATAGTCATGAATTGTTGGAGTTACAAATCCTTCACGCTTACGAGGTAACTGGTCGTCAAAGTGCTGGCATGCGTATAGTTGGGGCGTGAGTGAGGCCAGTGCGTAATGGCTTAGCAAATTCTTCATACAGCGGTTTGCGAAGGCGACTATGAGAAGTTTTGCAGGTGGTGCGGCGATCCTGAGCCTAGGTTTTCTGGCGATCGGTGGATGTATCCCTGGCGGCGAATCGCATCAAACCGCCGATCATCAGGGAGAGGGAGATCACGAATCCGCAGCGGAGAAGGCAGGGCACGGCGAAGGGGAAGGAGGCGAGGAAGGTCATCAGCACAAGATCGTCGTCACTAGTCCGGTCAGGAAGGACGTTATCAGCACTCAGCGGTATGTTAGCCAAATCCACTCTTGCCAGCACATCGAGCTTCGAGCCCTGGAGGGGGGGTATCTGGAAAAGATCTGCGTCAAGGAAGGGCAAGCTGTAAAGAAAGGAGATTTGCTGTTTCAGATATTACCCACACTCCATCAAGCCCGTTTAGACACCGAGATCGCCGAAGCGAATCATGTCGAGATAGAGCTTAATAATCTCCATGCTCTGCTAGAGAAAAAATATATCTCCGACCAAGCGATCGCTTTGAAAAAAGCGGAACTGGCGAAGATGAAAGCTAAGGTTGATCTTGTGCGGGCGGAGATGGGATTCACAAAAATCACGGCGCCGTTTGACGGGATCGTTGATCGTCAGCTTTGCCAACAAGGTAGCCTCATTTCGGAAGGCGATGTACTCACCACCTTTTCTGACAACAGCAAAATGTGGGTTTATTTCAACGTTCCTGAGGCACAATACCTCGAATATGTTGCGGAACTCCAACCGGAGGCGCCAAAGCAGCCAGAGGACAGTTCAATTCAACAAGTAAAATTGGTTGAAGAAGATAAAGCCACCGTATCAGAGCAGGCGGATGGCATTAATGAATCGGAGAGTGATGGTGAGAAGGCAGTCGGCCCCCCTGGCTTTCAGCGATTTCGAATTGAACTGGAACTAGCAAATGGAAAAACCTTCTCACAGCCTGGGAAAATTGGGGCCATTGAGGCGGACTTTAACAACACGACGGGCAATATTGCATTCCGCGCAGACTTCCCTAATCCAGCAGGTGTACTCCGAAACGGCCAGACTGGCACCATTTTGGTCCATTCCACGCTTGCTAATGTGGTGGTCATTCCACAACGGGCGACGTTTGCGATCCTCGCCAAGCGCTATGCCTACGTGGTCGACAAGAACAATGTGGTGCATCAGCGTGACATCACGATCGAAGCGGCTCAAGACGACATTTTTGTGGTGAGCGAAGGCCTCGATAAGGATGACAAGATCATTCTCGAAGGCATTCGCCAAGTTCGTGACGGCGACAAGATCAAATACGAGTATCTCGAGCCTGAAAAAGCTCTTAGCAACTTGAAGCACCACGCTGAATAGGTAGCTCCCATTCGTGTTCGCAAAGTTCCTCCACCGTCCTGCGCTAGCGATGGTCATTTCGTTGCTCATCCTCTTCATGGGTGGGCTGGCGATCACGTCGCTGCCGATCTCGCAGTTCCCTTCCGTCGCCCCGCCTAGCGTCGTTGTCGCGGTCTCCTTTCCTGGCTCCAGCGCGAAAATTCTCGTCGATTCGACCATGATCATCTTGGAACGAGCCATTAACGGCGTTCCCGACATGCGCTACATGACCTCCGCCGCCACTAGCGCCGGCGAGGCGGCGATCACGATCACCTTCGAGCCGGGCGCCGATCCGAACGTGGCGGTCTTGAATGTGAATAACCGCATTCAGATGGTGAAGAACCAGCTTCCTCCGATCGTCGATCGCGAAGGCATTATCGTCATGCAAAACATGCCGAGCATGCTGATGTACGTCAACGTGTACAGCAAAGATCCCAAGCACGATCAGAACTTTCTTTACAACTATGTATCTTCGACACTCTTGCCCGAAATTCAGCGAACACGAGGCGTGGGCCGCGCCCAGATTCTGGGCAATCGCGCCTATGCGATGCGCGTCGAGTTGAACCTCGAGCGCATGCGAGCTTACAACGTCTCCTCCGCCGACATCATGGAGCAAATTAAGAATCAAAGCACGATCGGTGCGCCTGGGCGTTTGGGGCAAGCAACGGGTAGAACCTCTCAAACGATCGAATACGTCCTCACTTGGATTGGTCGTTTTGATCAACCCGAGCAATACGAACAAATCATTTTGCGAGCTAATCCCAAAGGCGAGATCCTGCGGATTAAGGATGTCGCCAAAGTCACTCTGGGTTCGGCGTTTTACGATCTGTACTCCGACTTAGATGGGTTGCCCGCCGCTTCGATCGTTCTGAAGCAAATCCCGGGGTCCAATGCGGCCGACGTCATCAAGGAGGTCAAAGAGAAGCTGAAAGAGTTTAAAGTAAGGGAATTTCCGCCGGGGATGGATTTCGAGGTCAGCTACGATGTTTCCAACTTCCTCGACGCCTCGATCGAAAAAGTGCTTCATACGCTTTTCGAAGCGTTCATTCTTGTTTCCCTCGTCGTTTATTTATTCCTGGGAGATGTCCGGAGCACGCTGATTCCGACGCTCGCGGTGCCGGTTTCGCTGATCGGCACCTTCTTCTTCATGAAGATCTTCGGAATGTCGATCAACCTGATCACACTCTTCGCGCTCGTGCTCGCGATTGGCGTGGTGGTCGACGATGCGATCGTCGTCGTCGAGGCGGTGCATGAAAAAATGGCGACGAAACATCTCTCGCCTTATGCCGCAACCAAGGAAGTCGTGGCCGAAATCAGCGGCGCGATCATCGCCATCACGCTTGTGATGACCGCGGTGTTCATCCCGGTCACCTTTGTGCCCGGACCGGTCGGTGTTTTCTATCGCGAATTCGCTCTCACGATGGCGATGTCGATCGTGCTCTCGGGCGTCGTCGCTTTGACGCTGACGCCGGTGCTGTGCGCGATGATCCTCAAGCCGCATGGCGGTAGTGAAAAACCGACGGGAGCCATTGGCTTTGTGAATGGGATTCTTCGATCCATCGCGGGAAAATACGCCTTTGTTCCCCGAGAGATGGTGACCCTGGGTTTGGGATTGGCTTGCGGCTATGGAATTTTTCGCTTGCTGCATGTCCATTTCGTCCATGAACTGGTTTCGGAGCAGTTGCCGCTCGACAATTTCAGAATTCAAGTGATCGCGTCGCTGATGGCGCTCTTCTTCGTCCTTACGTTCCGCTCGATGTTTTCGGGAAGCGAACCTGGCCAGCGGAAGATTCGCAGCCCGTTGGGCATCGTCTTGCGCTGGTTCAACTGGTGCGTCGATGTGGTAACGAGCGCGTTTGTCACTATTGTGAGTGCGATTATTCAGCGACGCATCTTAACCCTGGTCGTGATTGGCCTCTTCGGTTACGGCATTGTTCTCGTGAATCAAGTGCTGCCTTCGGGATTTATTCCGCTAGAAGATCAGGGTGTCATCTATGGGATCATTCAAACGCCCCCAGGCTCCACGCTCGAATACACCAATTCCAAGTCCCACGAATTACAGGCGCTATGCAAAGAGTTCGACGAAGTCACCAACGTAACCTCGCTTGCCGGCTACGAAATTTTGACCGAAGGCCGCGGCTCCAACGCGGGAACGTGTCTAATTAACCTGAAGCCTTGGTCCCAACGCGAGAGAACCTCTAAAGAGATCATCGAGGAGCTAGAAAAGAAAGGTAAAAAGATCTCCGACATCCAGCTCGAATTCTTCGAGCCGCCCGCCGTTCCGGGTTTTGGCGCCGCCGGTGGATTTTCGTTGTGCCTGCTCGATAAAACCAACAGCGGCGACTACGAAGCCTTTGGCAAGGTCACGGAGGACTTCTTAAAACAGCTTAAGAATCGCAAAGAACTCAAGGGTATCTTCACGTTTTTCGCGAACAACTACCCCCAATATGAAATCATCATCGATAACGACGTTGCGATGCAAAAGGGCGTCACGATTGCCGATGCGATGGATAACCTCTCCATTGTGGTCGGCAGCACTTGGGAGCAAGGGTTTGTCCGCTTTGGCCAGTTCTACAAAGTCTATGTCCAAGCCGCGCCTGAATTCCGTCGGTTTCCAGAAGACCTGGACAACCTGTTTGTTAAAAATGATCAGGGCGAAATGGTGCCCTACTCCGCGTTCATGAAGCTCCGAAAATTCCAGGGCATGAACGAAATCAATCGCTACAACCTCTACACCACGGCGATCATCCAAGGCGCTCCGGCGCCCGGGTATAGCAGCGGCCAAGCCATCGCCGCCATCAAGGAAATCGCTAAATCGTTGCCCAAAGGCTACGACATCGGCTGGCAGGGCCTTTCCTATGACGAAGAGCGACAAGGAAGCACCGCATTCGTCATTTTTCTCGTGGTCGTGTTGTTCGTTTATTTGGTGTTAGCTGGCCAGTATGAGAGCTTTATCCTGCCGCTCGCGGTGCTCATTTCACTCCCCGTTGGTTTGTTCGGCTCCTTTTTAATGCTCAGGGCGATGGGCTTGTCAAACGACGTCTATTGCCAAATCGGCTTGGTCATGCTCGTTGGTCTGCTCGGCAAGAATGCGATTCTCATTGTCGAATTCGCCGTTCAACGACGCCAGGAAGGACTGAGCATTAGAGATGCGGGGATCGAAGGCGCGAAACTTCGTTTTCGACCGATCGCGATGACCTCGTTCGCGTTTATCGCCGGTCTCATTCCTCTTGTACGAGCCACCGGCCCGGGCGCCATCGGAAATCGAACGATCGGGACCACCGCGGTTGGCGGAATGCTTATGGGTACATTAGTCGGTATCTTTGTGATTCCAGGGCTTTATTATTTATTCGCCAAGATGATCGACGGGCGCAAGATGATTCGCGACGAACATGATCAACCTTTGAGCGAGACAGTCGAGCACGCGCAGCAACACCCAGCGCACTAGTGCTTGTTGCACAAAACTTCGGCCGTCATCCGGGGGCTTCCGCTACGCGGTGCGCCCCCGCCACCCCGTCGGGCGCATCGAACCGCCATTGCGCCAGTGATCGCTGGCTTCGATGATAGCATCGCCAGCATGGCGATAAGATGACTCGAATTCTCCCCTCGGTGCGGACTTGTTGATTCGTTATGTCGGCTGAGTTATTAAGCGGTTGGGAATTGAATGTTTTGTAATGAGCGAGAAGCATCGCTTGTTGAGTGCGGTTTTTAAAGTGTTTTCGCCAGTTGCTGAGGGTGGAAATGCGACTGGAGGAGCGTTGTGCGGCGACGCGCGCGCCAAATCTATGCTCCGTGCGGAATCTGCTGCCGATAAAAATGGAGCCACTTTGGTTTTCCGCAATTCGTGGCGGGAATGGCTTGAGTTTCGTTCATTGCCGAACGGCGGGGCAAACATCCTCTGGATCGTTGATCTCGACTTCCCGCAATCATGCGAATGGCGCTGACGACATCCGTCGCGATACTCTCGCGTAGAGGCCGCCGAACCATGAATTTGTCCGCGAAGAATATGTCCGCGAAAATGTCTGCGTGCCCGAAATGGATTCGCAGTTCAACTCGCGCGAGCGGCGTCGTTTCACGTTTCGTCATTTGCTTCCTATTTCTAGGGACAATGGGATGCAGCATCCCCGAGTTATGCTGTCCCCAGGCCGGACCTGTCTTGCCGGCCGATTACAACGGGGTGACCACGCCCGACAATATGGCCATCGTAGGAATTCAAGAATTCTTCACCGACGACGGACTAGCAGACCTCCTGACGCTGCGACTGGCCCAGAATCAAGAGCTCAAGATTCGCAATCAAGAGATTTGGATTGCCAGCAATGAAATCATGGCCCGTCGCGGGGCTTACTTGCCGTTTCTCTCGCTCGGCGCACGCGGCGGCTTTGAACGAAACAGCCGCTTCATGCCGCTGGGCGCCGCCGAAGATCAACTCACCTACCCCGGCGGCGGAGTTTTTCCCGATCCATTACCGCGAGTCGGTTTAGGCGCCAATTTCCTATGGGAGATCGATATCTGGCGCCGCTTGCGGAATGCGCGCGATGCCGCGATGCAGCGGTATATCGAAGCAATTGAACGGCGGAACTTTCTGGTCACGCAACTCGTTGCCGAAACCGCGGAGAATTATTACGAACTGCTTGCGCTCGATAAACGACTCGAATTCCTCAATCAAACGATTGAAATCCAGCAGCGCAGCCTCGATTTGGCGAGAACGCAAAAAGCAACGGCGCAGGGGACCGAGTTGGGCGTCCAGCGATTTCTGGCCGAGGTGCGCAAAAACGAAAGCCAGCGGTTCATCTATCGGCAACGCATTCTCGAGGTCGAGAACCGGATCAATTTTCTCGTTGGACGTTATCCGCAGCCCATCGAGCGCGGAGCGTGGGATTTCATCAAGCTCGATTCGCAGACGCTCAGTGTGGGCGTGCCGCCGCAACTGCTGCTCAATCGACGCGACGTTCGAGCGGCAGAACGGGAACTCGCCGCGTCTGGGCTCGATATCGCGGTCGCCCGCGCGAATTTCTATCCCCGTTTGACGCTCTTTGCTGGCGTCGGCTACGAGGCATTCAGCCCGCGATACTTATTTGATCCAGGCGCGTTTGTGGCCAATGCGGCGGGCGAAATGGTTGGTCCCGTGATCAATCGACTGGCGATTCGCGCGGAGTACATGAACGCCAACGCGCGACAATTGCAGGCGGCCTATAACTATCAGCGAACCTTGCTCAACGCATTTACGGAAGTGGTGAACAACCTCAACAAGGTGCAAAACTACAAGGACAGCGTGTCGCTCAAGCAAGAGCAGGTCGCAGCGCTCGATCAATCGGTGACCGTCGCCACGGACCTGTTGCAGAAAGCACAGCCGGACGTGGAATACAAGGATGTTCTGTTCGCCCAGCGCGATTTACTGGAAGCACGGACGGTGCTCATCGAAACCAAGCAGCAGCAACTGGTGGGCATCATTCGCACCTATCAGGCGCTTGGCGGCGGTTACTTGGTGACGACTTCAGGAATGGAGTTCGCGGAACTCTTTTGCCAGCCTGCGGACCTCATTCCCGCAGATTCAACGACTGCTCCAGCAGCGGAAGAGGTTGAACCGGCGGGCCCGGGCGGCGAGATGCTCCCTTCTTCCGAAGCCCTCCCTGAAGATCCCGCGACTCGCCCACGCGAGGATAGAATGGAAACTTCGAGAAGGCGGCAAGGGGCGGCGCCGGTTAAAGAACTTCAGAAGGAAGGAAAGGATGCCACGAACCAAAATTGAAACTCAGGCGCCAAGTATCTAGGATTGTGTCTGGCACATTTCCGGATGGAAAACCCTTGTTGAGCAGCCGAGGGCGGGAGAAACGGGCTGCGGATTGTGGAAGGTTTTTGACGCGTTTTCCCTTCCTAGCTGCGGGCCAGCGCCCCGGTGTGCGTTGCGTCGTGGTTTAGTGGTTTTGGAGAATGGTTGTGGCTTTTGCTGGCGGGCGATGTCCGGTATAAAGGGCTGTAAGCAGCGTAAATACCTTTTGTGAAAAGGGTTTGCGCCTCCGGT
>JBKJSI010000677.1:0-6129 GCA_046595915.1 Pirellulaceae bacterium | reverse complement strand
GCATGGTGGCGACGGTCGTTGTCGCTACCTGCCGCACTTCGCGCATCGCCTGACAAAGCGGGCCCAATTCGAGGGGTCCCGATTTCCAGAGTAGGGAGAGGATTTCCAGTTCCACGTCGGTGGGTTGCTGGTTTTGGGGTCTGGCCATTTTGGAACGGTCCTTCTATTCGCGAGTGAATCCCCGCTTGGCATGATTCTAATTCTATAGATTTAGAACGACGCAGCAAGAGGAATGTTGCAATTTTTTGGGAGCGGGGGGGAAATTCTTAAAACCGCGAATGGACGCCAATGAACGCCAATTGGAAGTGGCTGTTGGTGGGCCGAAGTATTCTGATTTGGAGTCCCTACGACGGAGTGACGTATCTGGCTTGCTGGTTGTCGTTGCACGAGCCTTGAAAATGTGGGGCGGTGCCTAAAGTTATGTGCGGCATTGGAGTTGCTCTAATGAGGCAACTTTCCAGAGCTCACCACGATTGGATGTTGTATGAGGACTTTTTCTTGCGGCTGTGGGGCGCGGGTTTTTTGTGACAATACGCAGTGTGTTGCATGTGGCGCGGAGTTGGGGTTTTGTCCGGAGTGCCAGGACTTTACTTCGCTCATCGCGGATGCCGATGGCGGCTATCACTGTCAGAATGCAGGCTGCGGAGTGGCGCTGGTGAAGTGTGTCAACAACTCCGAGCACCATGTTTGCAATCGATGTTTGACGCCGGCCAAGGATGAGGGGGAAGGGCTTTGTGATTGTTGTCGATTCAACACCACGATTCCCGATTTGAGTACCACGGGGAACCTGGCGAAGTGGGCGGAGCTCGAATCGGCGAAGCGGCGGTTGCTTTATGACTTGCGCACTTTGCGGCTGCCGGTGGGAACGAACGATGATGGCATCAATCCGCCGCTCTATTTTGCTTTCAAAGATGATGCGATCTCTCCGAACGATAAGTGGCGGGCCTTTCGAAAGTCCGAGAAGGTTTATACGAGCCATAACTCGGGGCTCGTGACGATCAATATTCAGGAAGCGGATCCTGTCGAGCGAGAGAAGATGCGGGTGACGTTCGAGGAACCGCATCGGACAGTGATTGGGCATTTTCGACATGAAATTGGGCATTACTACTGGGATGTGCTCGTGCGAGGGCGACGCGAAGAGGAGTGTGCGGCGGTCTTTGGCCATCATGAGCAGCCGACGTATAGTGAGGCGCTTGCCCTCTATTACCAAAATGGCCCGCCGCCGAATTGGCGAGAGTCGTATGTGAGCGCCTATGCGACGATGCACTCCTGGGAAGATTTCGCGGAGACCTGGGCGGCTTATTTGGATATGACGAGTACGCTGGAAACGACGGCCCAATGTGGCTTGCCAGGTGAACTTGATCCGGCGAGCGCGGATATCGATCAGATGGTGAGCAAACTGCTCGACCTGACGATTTCGCTCAATGAAGTGAATCGCAATCAGGGGTTATTGGATGTGATTCCGGAGGTTTATACGCCGGCGGTGGTGGATAAGTTGAGGTATATCCATAAGTTGGTTCAGGAGAGTTCGCAGCCGATTACTTTGCCAAATGAGACTATTCAGGTTGTAGAGTCGGTTTGAGCTATGCCTTGAGCTAGGCACTGCTGGGCAAGCCAGCAGTGGCGCCCGAGCTTGGTGATGATCATGATGTTGAGGTTCCAACATTTCGCTGATGGGTCTCGCTTGCATGATCAGGTTCTTTTCACTCGTTTCGCTTTGTTGTGCAGCATTTTTTAGTTCAACGGGGCTTGTCGATGAGCCGAAAGCTGCTACGCCGCTAGTGATCGGCGAGACTTTCTTGTTGGAATCCAAGGTTCTCGGCGAGACGCGGCGGATTAATGTCTATTTGCCAGCGGGTTATTCTGAGTCGGCTGACTTGCAGTTTCCGGTGCTTTACATGCCGGATGGGGGGCTGAAGGAAGACTTTTTGCATATTGCGGGGCTGGTGCAGGTGCTCGTGGGGAATGGGACGATGCGCCCTCATGTTTTGGTGGGAATTGAGAATACGGTTCGACGTCGCGACTTGGCTGGTCCCACGGAAGTCGAGGACGAAAAGAAGATGTCGCCCCAGGCAGGCGGCGCCAACAACTTCCGGCGATTCATACGCGAGGAGCTCAAGCCGGAAATTGCGAAACGCTATCGCATTACCAAGGAATCCGCCATCGTCGGCGAGTCGCTCGCGGGGCTCTTTGCCGTCGAAACGTTTTTAGTCGAGCCCGAACTCTTTGACACTTACATTGCTATCGATCCCAGCGTCTGGTGGAACAACCAAACGCTCGTGAAAGGCGTCGCAAAGCATCTCAAGGAACATCCGCGCACCCACAAAACGCTTTATCTGGCGCGCAGCGAAGAGAAGGAAAACGAATCGATCATGCGTCGCCTTGTTGAGGACGTTAGTAAATCCGGTGACTCATCGAGCAAAACCATGTTTGTGCCGATGCCCGAAGAAAAGCACTCGACGATTTTTCATCCGGCGGCTCTAAAGGCGTTTCGAAAGGTGTTTGCGATCGAGACGGCGAAGCAGGAGGAGTAGCTCGAAGATGATCAACGATGACTATTCGTCTGTACTGGTCTCATTCGCATCGCAATATCGCAGGCGGTATTGATGTCAGGTCGAGTGGCTGACCGGAAACTGGGTGTTCAAAACAAAGCCGTTTTGCATGGAGCCAATAGCCTGAATCGCCGGGTAGGGCGGGGTGATCTGGTGTGGGTTGGCCGCCGATGGCGTAGAGCGGGTCGCCTTCTAGCGGGTGCCCGATCGAGGCGAGGTGGATGCGAATTTGATGGGGGCGGCCGGTATGTAGATCGACTTCGAAGAGTGTCGTCATTATGCGGCGCTCGATGACTCGGGCGACGCTTCGTGCTTTCTTGCCACTGGGGTTGGCAGCGTAGACCTTTCCTAGGCGGGGGTGATCGCAGAGGCCGATGGGCGTTTGAATGTCGTAAGTGTCTTGGGATGCCACGTGGCTGCTTAGCGCGAGGTATTGTTTTTGGATTTGCGACCAGTTGCTTTGCAGTGTTGATGCGGTGGACGCATCGAGGGCGAAGAGAACGAGGCCGGAGGTTGCGCGGCCTAGGCGGTGGAGCGGTTTTGCGGTTGGGTAATTGGCGCGGACCATTTCTAGGAGTGTGTTGAGGTAGAAGCCCGCGCCGGGGAGGGTGGGGAGGCCGCTGGGTTTGTCGACGACTAGCACATGGTCGTCTTGGTGGATCAGGCCGTAGGTTTGTGGCGTGTCTTCTTCTTGCCAGGGTGGGCGATTCCAGATCAGGATTTGTCCGGGATGAAGCAGCTCTGAGCCGTTCGCCGCCATGTCGTCGAGTAGCACTTCGCCGGCTTGGAAGCGAGCTTCCCACTCGGGCGAGCTTGAGTGCGGAAAGTTATTTACGAGATAAGTGAGCGCGGAGTGCTTTAATGCTTCGGGCGGGAGTACGTGGCGGTATTGGTAGCCATGGTTGAGTCGCATGAAGAGTCGAGTGGGTTTTTGAGTTGGGGCGGAGAGTATCGTGAAATGCGCCCTCTCGCAAAGTCAGCCGTTTCACGATGCGAATCGATCTACATTCAGCAGATTCAAATCCACTGCGGGCGTTTCGTTCGTTAGGATTTGCGAAACAAGCTTCCCCGTTACCGGCGCCAAACTCAATCCCATCATGGCGTGGCCGGCGGCGATGGTTAGGTTGTCGTAGCGCTGGGTGCGGCCGATGTAGGGGAGGCCGTCGGGGGAGCAGGGGCGGAGGCCTTGCCACGGTTTGAGGCCGTCGAAATCTTGCTCTTCGAAGCGGGGGAAATAGAAGGGGACGCTTTTGATGATGCCGCGGACTCGGCGGGGGTCGATGCGGTCGTGGAGGCCGGACATTTCCATGGTGCCGCCGAAGCGGAGGGTGGCGCCCATCGGTGTGACGGCGATGCGGGCTTCGGTGAGGATTGAGCAGACGCGGGGGAGTTCGCGGGGTTCTTTGAGGGTGAGGCTGTAGCCTTTGCCGGCTTGGAGCGGGATCGAGAGGCCAAGCTCGCGAGCGGTGACGTTGGCCCATGCGCCTGCGGCGAGGATGAATTCGTCGGCCTGGAAATCGCCTTGCGTGGTTTCGATGCTGGTGATGCGGCGGCCCTCGCGGCGCCACGATTGGGCTTCGGCGGAGTAGATGATTTTTCCGCCGCGCTCGGTGATGCGTTTTCGCAGCGCGGCCATTAGGCGGTTGGGCGAGAGGTGGCAGTCTTTGGGGAAGTAGACGCCGCCGATGACATCCATGGTGATGTCGGGGTCGAGTTTTGAAAGGGCGGCGCGGTCCATGACTTCGGCGGGGACACCGAGCTCGTGGGCCTTTTCGGACATGTGGGCTTCTTCGTCGAGGCTCTTCTGGGTTTTGCAGAGCATGGCGAGGCCGCGGGTGACGAGTTCAAATTCGCCGTCGAGCTCGGTCGCGAGTTTTTCGTATTCGGCGCGGCTGGAAAGATGTAAGTCGCGGAGGATTGGCGCGGCGGCTTTGACGCGGGCGGCGGTGGCGGATTTCCAGAACTGCCAGCCCCATTTGAGGAGGTCGAGGCTGAGGCGCGGTTTGACGTAGAAGGGGGACTCGGGGTTCCACATCCACTTGAGGCCGAGCGCCATCATGCCGGGGGCGGCGAGGGGAATGAAGTGGCTGGGCACGACCATGCCGGCGTTGCCGAAGGAGCAGCCTTCTTTTTCCTCGGGGGCGCGGTCGAGGATCGTGACACCGAAGCCGCGGGCTTGGGCGTAGTAGGCGATCGAGAGGCCGATGACTCCGCCGCCGAGGATGACGATGTTTTTGGTTTGAGTGGGCATCGAGCGGTTGTTCTAACGGAATGAGTGCGGCGTTACGGGAGGGAAAATCGCTTGTTTTTGCGAAGATGCCAAGGCGCCAAGATGCGCGCTCACGTGCGGCGCGCATCTTGGGGCGCATCTTCGGCAAGTTCGAATTCACTAAGTTCCATTTCACCGGGGACTTACGTTCACAATGTTGAAAAACCCCTTGTTATTCCAATCGGGCTATTGGGCCAATCGGGCCATCTCACGGGGAAATTTGGCCCGATTGATGGCCCGATTGGCAAGGCTGTTATTCTAAAGGACTTAGGTAAAAAGAACTTCAGAAAGGCTTGTTTTAGGCAGATGCTCCAGATGATCACTATCTGGGGACAGATGGTCTGCAGGTGATCAAGATGATCAGGTTCGTCCCTCCTAGGGTGATGTCGTGATCGGGAAGCAGCTGCTAGGCCTTTTTCTTAAGGAGGTCGCGGATTTCCATGAGGAGTTTTTCTTGGGCGGGTGGTTCGGCAGCGCCTTGCTCTTTTTTCTTCTCAAAACGGGTTTTAGCGGTGTTCATCGCCTTGATGACGAGGAAAAGGCAGAACGCGGTGATGATGAACTGGATGACGGTGTTGACGAGGTCGCCGATCCCGATCGTGACCGCGGGCGATACGATCTCGATTTTTTCGCCAGCGGTTTTAGTCACAGCATCTTTGAGCGTCACGTTGTAGTCGCTGAAATTGATGCCACTCGTGAGGAGGCCGATCACGGGCATCATGATTTTGTCGACCATCGAGGTCACCAGCTTGCCGAATGCGCCGCCGATAATGACGCCGACTGCGAGATCGACCACGTTGCCCTTCAAAGCGAACTCACGGAACTCAGAAATGATGCTCATGGCGGCTTTCCGATGTGGAAATGGGATGTGCGCCTGCAAAGAGTGCGGGCAGGACGCCAATTCGTACCATACAGCAGCGGGGGGCTGTCAATGCGGATGGCCGTCAGTGGGCGAAGAGGAGGCACATTGATATTAGCTAGTGATTGGCGCCGTGGAATTGCAGACTGACTACGGAGCGATCGTTGTTACGACGCCTTGGGCATCTACGGTGGGACCGCGAGTTAATTGGACGCTTGGCAACGCAAGTCGAATGCGCTGTGCAGCAAATTTGGTTTGGAAATTGAGGCATCCACGAAATGATGGGTATTGAAGGCTCTTTAGCTTGGCGCAAGACGCAAGCGCCATTAACGCCTCTTCTGAAATTCCTGGGCTGGAGATCGTCAGATTGATGAGGCTCGGGCATTTTGCGATGGCCATGAGATCTTGATCGTGCATGATTGCACTAGTCGAAAGCGTTTGCAGTTTTG
>JBKJSI010000649.1:0-7647 GCA_046595915.1 Pirellulaceae bacterium | reverse complement strand
CCTGAGCATCGGACCCAGCGCGGCACGGCCATCGCCACCGCGTGAGAATTGCGTTCGGCCCGCGCCTTTTAGCTGAATATCTACAACCGAGCCCGATGGTGTACGAAGCTCTCCCAGCAGAATTGCGCGACCATCGCCAAGCATCGTAAAGCTGCCAAATTGATGGCCGGCATAGGCCTGAGCTATTGGTTGGGATCCCTGCGACAGGACTTGCCCGGCAAACAGTGCGGCGCCAGCATCTGCCGAGATTTTCGCAAGGTCGATGCCTAGCTCTTCGGCAAGCCGTTCATTCAGAATTGACAGCCGCGGCCCCTGAATCGTTGCCGGCTTAGCTGCAACGAAGAGCGCCTTCGGCAACGACGAGTAGGTATTGTGGAGCTGCAATCCGAAAGGGATATTCTCGACAAACGAATCAGTTTGGATCGCCATCCCGTGCTCCAGCAGTTGTTTCACACGCTCATATTGTAGGCGAGCCTCCATGAACGTCCAATTGAGAAATTCATGACTTACTGGCAGGCCGCGAAGACTAGCCGCTGGCCCTCCAAATAGGAACCGCATCTGCCTATCGTCTCCCAGCAAGACCGATGTCCGGAGTCCATCCATTGTGAGCAGCTATTGGGCGCGCGGATGGCGTTCTCGTTAGGCAAAGAATCGGACGCAGAAATTGACGGTCTCCACTGAAAAAAGGCGCCGTGCGCCTGAAGATTAACTCGGCCAATTATTTTGTCGCCGAAATAGATCATTCTTCCAACTTCACTTTTGAACGGCGTTGCCCCGCGAGCACCTTCAGAGGGCTAGCCAATATTGGCATACTTTCAGCAATGGAAGAATCCATGCGAGCAGGCGATCCGTATCTCTAGCAAATCATCGCGCCTCGAGTCCGTTAAGATGCCTTCGCTTTTTTCCTAAGTAGATCGATTACGCCTTGCTCCGCTAAACTGAGACCAGATCTGCACTTCTCGCCGCTGGTGATATGCGAACCAAAAGCACTTCTTCCTGAAAAGTTGCGGTACGCCTCCAATAGCTTCGGGTGGACGTAGGACTTCCTGCACACCGCAATCGTATTTCCCAACTGATGAGCCACTTCCTTGATCGCGGCCGAAATTTTTCGCTCCGCATCGATTTCTGAAGTGGGTTTGCCGAATTTTACCAGTGACTTGACGATCAACCTCCCTGCAGCCCAGGTTCGGAAGTCTTTTGCGGTGATGTCCTCCTTAGTAATCTCTTGAAGGTAGCGATTGACATCGGTGGACTTCACGTCGCGAACTTTGCCGGTGTCATCGCGATATTGAAATAGTTGCTGACCAGGCAGATCCTGGCAGTGCTTGATGTTCTTCACCAATCGCGGTTCCGAAATACTGAATTCATGCTCGACGCCGCTTTTGCCGCGGAATTTTAGTTTCACCTGCTTTGAATCAGTTTTGGCGTGCTTATCCAACAAAGTCGTTAGGCCAAAGGAATTGTTTTGCTTAGAGTATTCTTCGTTGCCGACGCGGATGAGCGTGGTATCGAGAAGCCGGACAATCGTTGCCAGAACTTTTTCCTGAGGCAGGCCTGGCAGTTGCAGATGCGCCGCCACGCGCCGTCGGATTCGAGGCAATTGCTTGGCAAACAGGAGGCAGCGCTCAAACTTCGAAGCCTCCTGCAGCTCGCGCCATTTCGGGTGATAGAGATATTGCTTACGGCCTCGTGCATCCACCCCGGTCGCTTGAAGGTGCCCCCTCGAATCCTTGCAGATCCATACTTGGCTCCAGGCCGGCGGAATCACTAAAGCCTGAATGCGATGGAGATCGCTCTGACTAGTCAGACTTTTACCTCGAAGGCCCAAGTAGGTGAAACGAGGCGGCTTGCCCGAGCGGATGAACCCGGCTTCTTCCGCGTTGACATATCTGAGTCTCGATGAAAACGTCATAGGCGCAAACGACCCGATGGGGAAGGAAATCGCGAGCACATTCGGAATCAGCACGTCAGCCCGTCTTGCGCCGAGTGCCCTTCGATTTGCGCTTTGAGGGAGTCGTATGGCCCTTCGCGAGGCTTCGTTTTAGCGCGTCCATCAGATTGATAACTTCCGGCGGTTTCTCCTCTTCAGGCGCCGCAACTTCGCGCCCATGAGCCTTCGCGGAAATCAGTTTTTTGACGCGCTCACGATATTCATCGTCATATTTGCCGAAGTCAAAGTCGTCGGAACTCCAATTCTTGATGAGCGACTGAGCCAGCTTCATTTGCCGAGGCTCGGGGCGAGGGAGTGTCGCGCTCATGACTTCGTTCGGAGTTCTGATTTCCTCGTCATAGTTGATCATGGCCAACTGGAGGATCGACTCCAGCGGGCGCAGTAAAGCGAGTTGCTCTTTTCCAGACAGCACCATGGTGCCAATGCCATACCGCTCTTCGCGTTTCATGGCATGCAGCACGACGGAATAGGGAGCCAAGGCGGGATCACCATCCGGGACAAGAAAATACATTCGCCCATCAAAATAGAGGGGATCGATCGCGTCGGGCTCAATAAATGTGTCGATCGATAAGGACCGTTCTCGTTCTGTTTTGACGGAATCGAGTTCCTCCTCCGTGATTTCGACATATTTTCCTTTCTTGAATTCGTAACCAGAAATGATCTCATCCTGGGAGACTTCACCATGCACAGGGCAAACTTTTTTGTACTGAATGCGGCGGTGGCATTTTTCATGCAGCTGATGAAAATGGATGTCCGATTCGGAACGATTCAGGGCGTTTATTGCATGCACGGAAAAGCTCACTAGCCCGAAAGTGAGATTGCCTTTCCAACTGGCTCGCGTCAAGGCGATGGTTTTTCGTTTTGCAGGTTTTCGAGATTTAGCTTTGGTTGGCATCGATTGCTTCCTAGATACTTTACATCACGGCGCATCTAGGCAAATTAATGCAATCGCGATGCCAATCCCCTGTCACCGCTTCGAGTTCCGCGCAGCGGACTTACATTCGTTCACCCTGTCCGTTGGCGCGCCTTCTGATCTCCCCGATCACCCTGCCCCGCTTTGATGGTTGTTTTTGCCTTCGTTTTGCGGTCTTGGGCGAGCGATTTCCCTAGATCGTCGCTTTCCTTAAACTGCCCTTTGACGCTGCGGCGGATATAGCGTTTATCATTGCCGGTATTGAGTAATTCGCGTTTGGCTGCTTTGCGTTTGGGCCCCAGTGAAGCTTTCTTCTTCGCCATCGTAACACTCCTTACAAGTTGAAAGAAACGTGATGCGGTCTGTCAGCCACTTAATGAGCGCACCGCTTTCAGCGGTCCCGTGAGTGACTGACGGAGTTGGTCGAATCCTTCCCAAGGATCTTTGGAAAGAGAGTTGAGTCGCTTGCGGACATTGCTAATCGTGAAGTGATCAGAGGCAATCTTCGGGCTCAGTTCTTGCCAAGTGAGCGGCGTCGAGATGGGTGCATTCGGTCGCGCCCGCGGTGAGTAGGGGACGACCGCCGTTGCTCCCCGGCCGTTACGCAGATAGTCCACGAAAATCTTGCTGGTTCGGTTGGCCTTGGACATCGTTGCCAGATAGAACTCCGGCGAGGCAGCAACAATCATTCCGGCGACTGCCTTACAAAATGCCTTGGCTTCGTCCCAGTTTTGATTGCGACGGATGGGCGCAACGAGATGCAAACCCTTGCCGCCAGTGGTTTTCACAAACGTCTCCAGTCCCAGTTCTTGAAGGAACTTGCGGATTTGCCGCGCGCTATGGACGACGAGCTTCCATTCGACTTCAGGGCCCGGATCGAGGTCAAAGATTAGCCGATCGGGCTGCTCCAACTTGTCTTCGCGTGCTCCCCAAGCGTGGATTTCGAGCGCCCCCATTTGCGCGAGAGAAACCAGCGCGGGGAGATCATCGACGATGACATAGTCTTCCGTCTTCGTCGATTCGCGAATCGGGATGCGGCGCAAGGCTTCGGGCGTGCCTAGGCCCGGGTGTTTTTGGTAGAAGCATGCTTTTCCTTGCCCCTCCGGGCAACGTACGAGAACCAAGGGGCGATGGACAATGTGAGGAAGCATCCACTCCGCAACATCGCGGTAATAGGCCGCTAGTTCGCGCTTGGTGATCGAAGTTCCGGGAAATAGAAGCTTGTCAGGATGCGTGAGGTGAATTCCTGCAACGGAAAACTCGCCTGGATCTAACATTGCAGGCTTCGCGGATTCCGACGCATTCGGCTTCGTGCGCCGGGCGTGGGTGTTCATGGTTTTTCGCGAGGTCTGCCGCTTCGCAGGCTTTAATTTACTTGCTTTTTCAATGGGCATGGCTTTATCCAATTTGACTTCGTCCGGAGGCTTATCTTCACGAAGCCCCTCGAATGCGGAGTGACGCAAGATCCCATCGCGAGTGCGGCTGCCGAAACTGATCTGCGCGACAAACTTTGGCTTCACCCAATGGGCGGTTCGGAGCACTCCGGTTTTCGTTAAGCGATCGGAAAAAGGAGAGGCCTTTTGCTCCACCGATTGCAGCTGTGGGTAGAGTTCCTTGAGATCGCTTTCACCAAATCCAGTTCCCACCTTCCCCGCGTAATGCAATCGATGGCGATCGTCGTAGCAGCCCAACAACAGTGCTCCGAACCCCGCTCGTGATCCCCTGGGCGCGGTAAAGCCCCCAATGACGAACTCTTCGTTATGACCACATTTGACCTTGAGCCAGTCGGTTCCTCGCCCGGGCCGATAGGGCTGGTCGCGCCGTTTCGAAATGCTCCCTTCAAGATGATGCTGACATGCCAGTTTTTTGAAGGCTTCCCCCGCTCCGATGACATGTTCCGAGTAATGAATGGGCGTTGTCGCGGGGAGCTGCGCACATAGCTCGCTCAATGCTTCCTTGCGCTGTGCAAGGGGAAGATCGGTAAGCCTAGCGCCATTGAGATAGAGAACATCGAAAACGTAATACTGAAGTTCGGTCGTATTGCCTTCACGGAACGCATTCTGTAGCGACTGAAAATCCGAGACGCCGCTCGCGTTCATGACCACTACTTCGCCATCGAGAATTGCCGATGTCGCGTCGATTTCCTGAACGGCCGACACCAGAGTGCTCAGCCGTTTCGTCCAATCCTGATGGTTGCGACTGATAAACTTCACTTTCGCGCCATCTTTGCGGCAAATCATGCGATAGCCGTCGAACTTGATTTCATGTAGCCATTGGTCCCCAGTAGGCGCCTCTTTGGTAAGCGTCGCCAGTTGAACTTCGATCCGCGTCGGCAGTTTTGTTTTCGAGGCGCCTTTGATGGCGATCGCTTCCACTGCTTTCCGTTTTGGCTTGACGACAGAGCGCGATGCGTGACGAACTGGCTTCTTCGAAGAAATGCGTTTCGATCGTGATGTCCAAACTCGATCTTGATCGCTCGCGATTTCCTCTAAACTGCGGCCCGAAACGACACTCTTGGGCTTCTTACTGAGGATGTCATAGTTCGCCAGCGATTTCGCTACGTCATCCGGTCTTTTCATTAAGAGCCACTGCTCTTTGCCGGCTGGCCTCGGACTACGAGTGCGAATGAGTTTCCATTCTCCTTGCAGTTTTTCGCCGGCAAGTCGAAATTCCAACTTTCCCTGCCGATAACTCGACCGAGGATCCCCGATTGGCTCCCAGGTACCTCGGTCCCAGAGCATGACGGTTCCGCCGCCATACTCCCCCTCCGGTATAATTCCCTCAAACTCGCCATATCTGACGGGATGATCTTCGACGTGCATGGCAAGACGCTTGACACTCGGGTCTAAGCAAGGGCCTTTGGGAACAGCCCAGCTTAGAAGCATGCCATCCAGTTCCAACCGGAAATCGTAATGCAGATGCGAGGCAGCGTGCTTCTGAATCACATACGAAAAGCCCTTGGCGCCTCCTACCTTTGCCGGTGGCTCAGGCGTTTTATCGAAACGCCGCTTCCGCTTATATTCCGTTAGCGTCAAGACCGTATGCCTTTTACGAAGAAGGAAAGGCAGACCAAAACAACTCCTCCTTGAGCCACGTCCCCCTCAATGGCGATCGATCCTCAATCGTTCCAGCGATCCATCGGATACGAGATCAGCAATCGCCGCGCCAAGAGCGAGTCCGACCGAAGTCCTGAAAATGACATGCACGCTGTCATGGCGAACTGCAATAATGTCCGCATGGCGACAAAGCGTCATGAAGGCTCAAGGTAAAGTTTCTGGCAGTGTGGGCAGAAAAAGGTCCGCCGTCGATACTTCCCGAGGTGTTCCTGGTGGAGCGGCAGTTGGCAGCGAGGACAGGTTTGCTTGGTGTGGACTAACCAATGCTTCCTCAAGACAAACTTCTTTTTCCATTTGAGAAAGTCAAAACTGTAAGTCCGCACCGATTTGATCAATTCGCTTAACCGTCGCGCAGGAACGGCCCCAATTCTCGACAAGGGGTGGATTTTGGTTCGAAAAAGCACCTCATTTTTGATGATATTTCCCGAGCCCGCGAAGATGTTCTGATCGAGCAGGGCGTCGCATGCAAGCAATTTCGGTTTGGTGAGAAGCTTCTTCTTCGCTGCGCGAGGATTCCAGACGTCGGACATGACATCCGTTTTCCAGTCGTAAAGAGTGTCGAGATTGTCTTCCAGGATGTTGACGGAGCAGGCGTAAAAATTCAAAACTCCATTGCGAAAATGCAGGCTGAGCCGCGCTGGCCGATCTCGCTCTTCGTTGATCCGGTAAGAGCCGAATAACATCAGGTGGATTTTGACGGTGAACTCTGGAAAGCAAATCAAAAAGTGTTTACCCCAGGTTTTGATATCGATCACCGTTTCACCGATCACTCGCTGATAGCTGACTTTCGAGTTCCCCGCCGCTGAAATGACTTTCTTTCCAATGAATCGAGCGGCCTGCTCTATGAGGATGACAATCGATGGACCTTCCGGCATCAGCGGGCCCTCAAAACATCACATTACCTCAGGTGACTCTTGGGTTGGTTCGCAAACCTTGAGCCAATCCGGTATTGAGGGTAAGGGCATCGCAGTTGCTCTTAAACCAAATTGCTTAACGGGCGTCACGCGACGACGCATTTTCTTCAGCCACGAGCCGCGTTTTATGAATTCGACTATGCATCAAGGCGCCGTTTACATTGGGACCGCTGGCTGGAATGTGCCGAAGCAACACGCTTCCGCATTTCCGGTTGAAGGTTCTCACCTGGACCGCTACGCGGCGGTGTTCAACGCCGTGGAGATCAACACTTCTTTTTACCGGCCGCATAAACGGCAAACTTATGCTCGCTGGGCGGCGAGCGTGCCGCCGGATTTTCGGTTTAGCGTCAAAATGCCCAAGCGCATTACGCACGAGTTAAGACTTCGAAACTGCGCGGCGGAACTGGAGGAATTTCTACGGCAAGTCTCGGCATTGGAACACCACTTAGGCTGCGTCTTGGTGCAGCTTCCGCCGAGTCTTTCGTTTGATATCGACGCGGCGCCTGAGTTCTTTGATTTACTGCGACAATATTATGAGGGACCGATGGTATGCGAACCGCGTCACCAGACTTGGTTTTCCAGCGAAGCCAATTCAATTCTGAGTCAATTCACAGTTGGTCGAGTGGCTGCTGATCCTGCTATTCACCCTTTGGCGGCGGAGCCGGGCGGGAACTTGGAGGTCCATTATTTCCGGCTTCACGGTTCGCCACAAATGTACTATTCCAATTACACAGATACGTATCTCGAAACCCT
>JBKJSI010000605.1:0-12050 GCA_046595915.1 Pirellulaceae bacterium | reverse complement strand
CGGTGAAGCCAAGGCCAAAATCGCCACGCCAACGCGGCCATGTGATTGCACGATTCTCGGCTGCACGTCCCAATACAGCGGAATCGCTTCTGGCGGACTCGTTGGTGCTGGCTTAAGAACCGCATCGCGCATCGCGAAAAACGCGCCAGGATCGCGTTCAAATGCGGCGTCGATTTCCGCATCGCGGACGTTTTTCAGCCACCTGACCGCGGTTAAAGAAAGTGCCGTGCGAAGGATATGTTCCTTAGCAGGCTTCTCGCCCGCTGGCGCCGCCAAGACCTTGGCTGCTTCGATGTAGCGGCGCGCTTCGGTAAGTCGCAACGCCAATTGCAGGTTTGCCTCCTCGATCTTGGCGGGGTCGGTCTGCTGCTTTAGGAAATCCTCCGCCGCGCGGATCAACTGTTTCGACCCCAAAGTCACGGCCCCGCCTGCTGACTCGCCGCTGGCCTTCGGTTTGAACGAAGTCCAAGTGGTCTCCATCTCTAGTGCGAATTTTCGGTATGTGTCCGATTTACCTTGGGCCCAACCGAGAACCTCGACAAATTCGTTGAGCAAGCAATTGGGAGGATTAGCGATCACACCGTTCCGTTTCTGAAGGTCATCAAGCCAAGGTTGGGCGATTTGCCAAGCTTTTTCTTCATCTTTTCGTGACCGTTCGATTTGGATCTTGAGCATCACCGGCCAAATCTCCACTCTCGGCCGACGATTCGCATCCAAGACTTCCGCTGACTTTTCCAAGTGGCCAAGCCGCAAGTGCGCCAGCGACGTCAGTTCATCGACCCAGTTAGTCGGCAGCCCACGGCGCAGATGGCCGTACTTGTCCAGCAACTTTAGCCCTTGCTCATATTTGCCGGCGGCGAGAAACGCATCCGCGATGGGTATCACCGACCCGAAAACGAAGGGATGCTTTTTGAGCGAGTCATACTGCTCGAATGCCTTGTCAAACTCGCCTCCCCGCGCGAGCAGTGTCGCTTGCAAAGCGAGCAATTCCTCACTGGCAGGCCACCGCGCGATCGCTTTTGCATGAAATTGACGCGCCAAGTCAATTCGTTGCCGCGCAATCAAATGCTGGATCAGCATGCAATGGGATTCGACTTGATTCCAATCGGTATCCGGATGACCGCCGGCATCGATAAATAGCCGCCGCTGGCTGACCCACTCTTCCCATCCCGGCTTCTTGGCGAGATCCTCCAAGAAGTCGATCGCTTCCGCCGGCACAATCGCCTTGAGCCGCTCCTCAGCAATCGCCCGGCTCTCGGGAAACTTCCGAATGGCAAGTCGCGACAAATTTTCACGCGCAAAGGACGCTCGAATCAATGCCAGCCAGGTCCGTTCATCCTCGAGATACTCTCTCCAATACTTCATCGCCGTAGGGAATGCTTGGACGGTCACCAGTTCTTTCGTCTCGAGCTTCTTGTTGAGCGCATCCAGCTTCCTCCCCACCTCCTCAGGAACCTGCCCCCAAATCGCCAGCGGCGCAAGTCCAGTAAACGTGGTCACAAAAACAACAAAAAAGACGGTCCTCATCGCAATTCACTCCGCCTACGCCGACCCCAGTCCGCGGTCAAGTCCGTTCAATCTACAACACCAGCCACGCAAGTAGCAATTCGCCGGCGGACAATCAAAACTCACCGTTCACTACTTTCGTCCCCTCTCGACGACCCTGGGGCTGTCATAAGTCAATGGTCGCTTCCCTCCCGCGAACGGTGACTGTCACCCCGAATTCAATTTCAAGAGGGAATCCCAGTCGCCAGACTGGAGTAAACCATACTTTGGCGATCAAAGGATGATGCGGGCGCAACCCGGGCCGACTCAGATTTTCGGCCTTGCTCACCGTCGTGCAATCAGCAAACAGGCGTCCCGAGAGCGTCTCACGCTAACTAAACTCGTAAGAAGTTCGACTTAAAAAGTCACAATTCCGTTACAAATAACCACCTGACTGCCCAACATCTAGCCATCGCCGCAATCGCAAAGCACCTGTACCTGCAATTGCGCCCGAATCCTGCCACCAACTGCCACCAAGAAAAGCAACACCGAGAGCTTGCCACCGTTGCCACCGTTGCCAACGTCGCCACCAACTCTCGCCAACAAAATGTTCCTCGCCCAACTTGGCCAACGAACTTGACCAAGCGCTTAGAGAGTGGCCAAGTTGGGCCACTTGGGCGCATTCGCAAAAACAAGCCCTTTTTTACCCGCCCCATCCCGCCCATCTTCGTGGGCGGGATTGAGCCTATTCGCCCGTGACTACGGTTCCAGCGCTGCCGTACGTGGTGCGGAACTGGTCACCGGCTTGAAGGTGCCTGGGTCATCAACGCCGTCACCATCCCAGTCGCCAACGACCGGCACTTCGCCTTCGCCGCCGAGTTCAAAAACCTTATCGTGGGCGGAGAGCTCCATGTCGCGGTCGATGTCGATGATCCACTGGCCGTTGCGATAGACGCCGATTTCGTCGACCTGATCGCCGTTGAAATCGCCCACGACCGGGATGTCACCCGCTTGGCCGAATTGGACGATCTTGTCGCTGCCAGTCAGGCGGCCATCGCCATCGACATCAAGTCGCCAAATACCATCGCGGAAGACGCCAATCGCATCGATGCCGTCGCCATTGAAGTCGCCGGTGACGGGCATATCCCGCTGGGCGCCGAATCGGAATACGTGATCGATCAGGTCGCTACGAATCGCCCCGCGCTCGGTGTGCTTGAGCGCCCGATGGCGATTGTTCGCTTCTGAGGCGTCCGGCGGCACATTCTTCGCCTTCACGTGCGGCAATTTGACCTTCGGTGAATGCGCGAGTTCCTGGCGATTGAACTGATCGGGCAGGCCCGGATCCGCCGCGATGACCGGTTCATCATCTTCCCACTCGGGGCCGTAGATGCCGATGTCATCCTTGCCGTCGCCATCCCAGTCGCCAACGACCGGGCGATCGCCCGTATTACCGAGCTTGGCCCAGAGATCCTCGGGATCCCATTTGCCGTTACCATTGAGATCGACGAACCACTCGCCATCGAGATAAACGCCGACCTCGAACCGCCCGTCGCCATTGAAATCGCCGGCGAAGGGAATGCCATTTTCGAGCCCGAAGAGCTGCTCGCCGAATTCATCGGAGAGCACGACATCGGACTTATCCGGCGCCGCTTCGAGCTTACCGAGCTTCCATTTGCCATCGCGGAGATTGGCTTCGAGCCAACGCGCCCGCTTGAGGTGCGAGGCATTCAGCCACATATCGGGCTGCTGCAGCGTGACGGGCTCGCCGCGCGGATTGCCCGCGTCGACGACGCTGAGATGCCAAGTGTACTGAGGCGCCCCGCCGCCCTCGAATTCCTGCATCGCCAGGCGCGTCGAGTTCGTGATATTGAGATAGGTCCAGTTGCCCTGGCCCGACACGATGGTCGGCGGTAGATCGGGTGGCACCGGCACGCGCGGCGGATTTGGCGGCGGTGGTGGGGGGGGAGGCGGCGGAGGCGGTGGTGGGGGAGGAGGCGGCGGCGGCGTTTCCGTTACCAGCACTTCACTAAAGTTGTTGAGCTGCGACTCCTCGCCGGCGCCCACGGCAATCCGAATAATCGCATCGTTGGCAGGCGCCTCTGACAGCTGCTGGAGAATAAAGGGGTTGATCACGCTGTTGGGGTTGATCGCAATACCGCTCGTAGTTCCCTCGGTATCGATACCATCGAAGTATCCGGTCGGCTGCACCTGGTAAACGGCATAGTTACCAGGTTTCAAACCCGCGAAGCGATAAAAGCCATTCGCATCAGTAACCGTACGAATCGGACCCGCGCCGTAGAAGCCAGGCAATGCTTGCCTCGCATCGATCGGCTGCCCGGTGATGCCATCGCGAAGCTCCAGCGTTACACCGCCAAGTCGCACGTCGTCTGACGTGAGCTGGCCATCCTTGTAGTTCCACAAGTCGGCTGGCGGCTGGCCCGTCGTTGTTTGAATTGCGGCGCCATCTTGGAATACGTAACCCGAGAGCGCGGCGGGTAGCATTTCGCAGAAGTCGTAGTGAACCAGCGACTGGCCGCTGCCGATTGGAATCGTGCGAATAAGATCTTGAACCGTCGCATCGCCGCCGCCCGAGCCGGCAACTTGCCCGCCTTGGAGGTATTGGCTCGGCTGAATTTCGCGAACGGCGTAGGTGCCGACTTTGAGGCCGGTGAACTCGTAGTACCCGTTGGCATCGGTATTCTTGAACGCCAACACATTGCCTTGAGCGTCGAGCAATTCGACTCGAATTCCGGCAAGCGAGGCTTCACCCGACTGCTGAACACAGTCGCCGTTCTTATCAACAAAGACCTTGCCGGAGAGCTGAGCGGGCAAGTTTTCGCAGAAATTGTAGTCAAAGAGCTCCGCGCCGACGGTAATCGGAATCGCGCGAATCAGGTCGACAACGCTGTCATCGCCACCGGCGCTCCCCGCAGTCTGCCCGCCTTGGTTGTAACCAGCGGGATGAATTTCCCGAACGGCGTAAGTGCCAGGCAACAGATCGTTGAATTCGTAGTGTCCATCCGCATCCGTCTTGGTCGTCGCCAGGATATTACCTTGCGCGTCGAGCAATTGAACCGTGACATTGCTGATGGGCTGCTCGGCCACATCGTACATGCAGTCGCCATTGTCGTCGACGAAAACGTACCCCTCGATTTTGGCGGGGAGCAGCTCGCAAAAGTCGTAATCGACGAGTGCGTCGCCGGGGTGGATATCAATGTTCTTGAGCAGATTGGTCTCGGAAGCATCGCCATTTCCGGAGCCGATGTCCTGGCCGATCGAGAGGTAGCCGGTGGGCTGCGTCTCGCGAACGGTGTACTTGCCCGGAACCAAGTTGTCGAATTTGTAAAAACCATTCGCGTCCGTCAGCGTTGTCGCGACGACGTGACCATCTTTGTCGAGCAACTCAATCGTAACACCCGAGAAGGGCAAAGCGTCTGCATGCGTTTCGCAATCGCCGTCTTGGTCGTTGAGAACATGGCCAGAAATGCTGCCAGGCGGCACTTCGCAGTAGTTGTAGTTGACGAGCGCCGCGCCGGAGCCGATGTCGATCACACTGATCAAGTCGATGCCAGCAACGCCGTTCCCCGAACCAACCATCGTCCCGCCTTGGAGGTAACCAGCGGGTTGCGTTTCACGCACGCTGTATTGATCAGGGAAGAGCTGATCAAACTTGTAGTTACCTTGATTGTCCGTGAAGGTAGTGGCAACGACTTGCCCATTTTTGTCGAGTAGTTCGATCTTTACGTTGGAGATCGGTGTTTCGCCGGCGTCGTATATGCAATCCCCATCGGGATCGGACCATACTTTGCCTGCGATGCTCGCCGGAAGCACCTCGCCAAAATCGTTGTTGATCGAAGTGGTGTCGCCGAGCGGAATGTTGATCTCGGTGATCATGTTGGCGCCGGAGGCGGCGCCGGTGGTCGTACCGTTAATCGTTCCCGGGATGGCGCCGACGCTGAAGTAGCCGTTGGGCTGCGTCTCGCGCACTTGATACGTGCCGGGCAAGAGATTCAGGTTCTTGCCGAAGACGTAGTGTCCGTTGGCGTCGGTCGTGGTTGTCAAATTAGTATTGACATAGACGCCGCCCTCTTTTTTCCAGAGGGATAGCTGAACGCCGCTGATTGGCGCTTCGCCGTTGTCTTGAACGTTGTCGCGATCAGCGTCGACAAAAACGTCGCCCTCGATGCTGATCGGCTTTTCAAGTTGCTGGGCAGTCGCCAGAGCGCCGTCGCTACGATCGCGATCACCGTTGGTGTTATCCGCCGGAAGGTCGAGGTTTTTGCCCGCAAAGTTCGGATCATAAGCGTTGACGAAGCGGGTGTCGGCCGTGACATCGAAAAAGCCATTGGCCTTGAAGGTTGCCGCGAGCTTGGTGTCTTCGAACTCGGCGCCCGACGCGATCGGGTCGAGGCCGGAATTTTGGGTGGCGATATCGCCCGGGCGGGCTTTTTGCACTTCGTCGACGTCAATCGAGAACACAAGCTTGTCGCCGGCATTGAAACCGACGAAGTCGAGGATCAGTTTCGATCCACCATCGGTCACCGTGGCAGTAACCGAACCAATGCCGTTGTTGGAGACAACCTGGAATGGATGTGCATGATCCACACCCAGCGAGTTGGGATCCTCGACCGTGTCGAAGATCATATCCGCGTTGCTGTAGCCGTCGCCAAATTGATCGGCGTCGATGACGACGCGGGTCATCTCTGTACCTGCGGCGCCGCCTTTGAAGGTAATCTGAAATTGATCGGGAATGCCGTCTGAACCGTCATCCATTTCAAAGTAGGTGGCGCCGACAACGATCGGGTCGGCGGTGAGCATGCGGCGCTCTTCCATCGACTCGAACTGGCAGCGACGCGGGCCGCTATTTTCAAATTTGTAAACCGGCTTGCGCTTGCGTTGAAAGGCTTTGCGAATCGCTGACAGCGTGTTCTTAAGTCCCACAACTCACCTCCGTGCGAGTGCTTGGATTCGGCGATCAACCCCGCGCGTCTTGGGCGAGGTTGACAATGCAGATATGCGTGTGACGTTAGCGGCTTTCGAGCTTGAGCTTTACCGCTGGTTTGCTGGCCACATTTTCTCCAACGGTCCAGATGCGAATCGAGGCATCGTAGCCAGCGGAGATGAGTGAATCGGGGGTCGAAGCGAGGGCGGCGACACTTCCCGTGTGCGCGCGGAGTTCGCCGACGAATTCTTTGGTGTCGATGTTCCAAAGATAGATCTTGTTATTGCTCGCGCCGGCGGCGACGAGCTCCTCATTGATTACCGCCAGCGAAAGGAGTTTTCCTTCCGCCGGCGGTAAATCAAATCCCTTTGACGGTTCGACGACATCGTCGACTCGCAGAAGACGATCATCACCAACCGAAAGGAGCAGTGCGCCTGATTTGCTGAATTGAAGATTTCGAATTCGGCGGTGATGGGATGGCAGGTCGTGTACGAGCTCGCCATCTTGCTTCCACAGCCGAATCACGCCATCGCGCCCTGCGGCGGCAATCAGCGAATCATCGAGGGAGACCGCAATCGCGCGGACATCGCTCGAAGAGCATTTCCAGGTGGTCGTCAGGTGGCCTTCTTCGGCCTTGAGCACTCGTAAAAGATTGTCGAAGCCGGCGGCATAAAGCCGTTTGCCATCGTGGCTGAATTTGATCGATTGGAGCGAAGTCCCGATGCGATGCAGCTGGCGGACTTCGCGGCCTTCGGCGGCGTTCCAGATTTGGACGCGGCCATCTTGGCCAGCCGAGACGAGCTTTTCGCCATCGCTGGAGAAGTCGAGCGCGCGAACCCAGTCAGTGTGGCCTTCAAGCTGATGTAGCATCTTGGCGGTGGCGACGTCGAAAATCCGGACCAAATGGTCGTCACCGGCGGCGGCGATGAGGTTGCCTGCGGGGTGAACGCAGACGGCGCTCACAACTGGAGCACGTTCATTTTTGTCGTGCGAGGGGATGAAGATCGCTCGGTTGGGCCAATTCGGTAGAGTCTCTTCCGCGAACAGACGTGTTCCGGCCGCTAGGGCGATGGCGGCGCTCGCGAGCAGGCTGCGGCGGTGAATGATAATTGCCATACGGGTCGATCCTTGTGCGAATTCGGGTAGCGAGTGGCAAGATCGCTGGCAATGCGCGCAGCGCATTTGCGCTGGCCGCCCACCAGACACCCCGGTAGTCCTCGGTCAATACCATCGGACAAATCGCTATCTCCGGTTGAGGAAACCGGCTCGGTTGAGTTTGAGGGCGCCGGAAATTCTTCCCATTTGCCATGCTGGTAGCTGGAAATGCATTCATGGCAGCATGGAATCGGCCCGGTTTTCGGAAGTGCTGACGCTTCCTATAATTGCGAGCTGTTGATCAACACCCCTTCCGCGCCAAATCGACCGCAATAGCACACCCATGGCCGACACTTTTGATCCTTACCGCGAAGCGCTCATTATCGAGACGGAAACCATTTGGCCTGAAGAGCTTGCGTCGGTTTCGCCCGCCGCGAAGGCTAAAGTCGCAGAAAAATTGCACAGTGCGCCTGATAAATGCGCCGGGCTTATCTACGTTCGGGTGCATACCGGCTTCTGTCGGCAAATCACCGTGACCCAGGCGGACCTCGATCGCGTTGGAATTGCTTAACGGACTTTGGTAGTTGGTCGCCGCTCGAACTGCTAGCGGCACGAATTAAGAAGGGAACTTGCTTGTCGCAGACAACGCAGACGATCGGCGTGTCTCTCGGCGAGCGAAGCTACGCAATCGAGATTGGCTCGGGCACGCTGGCTGGGCTGGGTGAACTGGTAAAGCGGATCTCGCCTTGCGTGCATGCGGTGCTGATTGCGGATGAGCGTGTTGAAGAGCCGCATGCCAGGACGGCAGTCAAGAGCCTCAGTGATGCTGGACTCGAAGTCGACTTGGTTCTGGTGGAATCGGGTGAAGATAGTAAATCGATCGAGATGGCGGAGCAGCTATGGAATGCGATGCTCGACCATGGGGCGGATCGCAAGTCGGTGGTGGTTGCGGTGGGCGGCGGCGTGATTGGCGACTTGGCTGGGTTTGTCGCCGCGACCTTTGCTCGCGGGCTCGATTTTTTTCAGGTTCCAACGACGCTATTGGCGGCGGTCGATAGCAGCGTGGGGGGGAAAGTCGGGATTAATTTGCCGGCCGCCAAGAATATGGTCGGCTCGTTTTGGCAGCCGCGAGGCGTCTTGATTGATACGGACACATTGCGGACGTTGCCTGAACGCGAATACATCTCTGGTTTGGCCGAGGTCGTCAAATATGGCGTCATCTTGGACGAATCGTTCTTTGCATACCTTGAGAAGCATGTGGAGAAGATTCTTGCGCGAGACGGCGGCGCCCTACTGGAAATCATCAGCCGCAGTTGCCGGCTCAAAGCCGATGTCGTCGAGCGAGACGAACGAGAGACGTCGGGGTTGCGCGCGGTGCTGAACTACGGTCATACTTTTGGTCACGCATTGGAAGCGATCGCCGGATATGGTGAATATCTGCACGGCGAGGCGGTTTCGATTGGCATGGAGTGTGCCGCACGATTGGCATTCAAACTGGGGCGAATTGATGAGCAATTCCTTGCGAGGCAGACTTCGCTTCTAAAGCGACTTGGACTTCCCATTAAGATGCCGAGGCTTGATACGCAATCGTTGCTAGACGCTATGTTGCGAGACAAGAAGGTGGAGAAGCGTGAATTGCGGTTCGTGTTGCCTACACGGATGGGACATGTGGAATTGGTGAAAGGCGTTTCGATGGATCTGGCCAAAGCTTCTCTCTTTGTAGATTGATTTGTGCATCTATGGCGACTACGGCGATCATGACTGCGAGCAAATCGACTTCAGAACTCGCGTCTTCGTCGAAGGCAAGTTCGGTGATGGTTCAAACGAATGGCCTGACTAAGCGCTATGGTGATTTCGTGGCGCTCGATCATGTTTCGGTGACGATTGCGCGAGGTGAGGTTTTTGGACTACTGGGGCCCAATGGGGCGGGAAAAACGACGCTGCTGCGTACGCTGCTTGGCTACCTCACGCCTTCGGAAGGTTCGGCGACGATCGATGGCTTCGATTGCCAAAAGGAGAGCCTTGCGGTACGAGAGCGCGTGGCTTATTTGCCCGGCGACGCACGGCTTTTTCCTTGGATGCGGGCGGATGATACGCTGCGATTCTTCGCCGATGTGCGCGGAGCGCGCGGGAAAAGTAACAGCGCAGATATTCTTGCGAGATCGAAGAGGCTCGCAGAGAGACTCGAGCTCGATTTGCGACGGCGAGTTGGCTTTATGTCGACCGGTATGCGGCAAAAGCTGGCGCTGGCCGTGACGATGGGCGCGAACACGCCGATGGTGGTGCTCGATGAACCGACGGCGAATCTTGATCCGACGGTTCGATCAGAAATTGAATTGATGGTCGAGGAGACGCGGCGCGAGGGCCGAACGGTCTGCTTTTCGTCGCACGTGCTTTCGGAAGTGGAAACGGTTTGCGACCGCGTCGCGATCATGCGAGGCGGAAAACTGGTTCATGAGCAGCGCGTCAGTGAACTCAAGCGGCGTCATCGAATTACGGCGCTGCTTTCCGAATCTCTTTCCGAGCCACCGCAGGAATATAAGAGTCAACTGACGATCGAGCGCGTTGGCGAAAACCTGGTAATCGAAACGGCGATGGAACTGGCGCCATTGCTCGATTGGCTTTCGCGACAGAAGTTGCGAGAGATTTCGATCGAGCCCTTTGGATTGCGTGAGGTCTATCGCCAACACCATCCAGGTCGACAGAATTAGACAATAAGAAGCCTTCCAGCACTGAACACGTTTTTGAGTCCCTCATGCTTCACCGTTTCTTGCTGCGAAAATCGATCCGCGATGGCCAGCTGTTGTTCTGGTCGCTAGCGATTGTGATTTTCGCATTCGCCTGGCTACGCGTGTACATCGTTAGCACGCTGGAAATGGGCAAGTTCGAGCAGGCCGTTGAACTTTTCCGCGAACAAATTGAGCGTTTCGCTTCAGTGCCACTCTCGCAGCTACTTACTTATGGCGGTCGCATCGCGGTGATCTATAGCGAACCGATCATCGTCTTCAGCATCATCATCTGGTGCGTCGCGCGCGGGTCTGATGCGGTTGCCGGCGACTTGGGACGCGGCTCGCTGGAAATGATTTTAGCGCAGCCGGTTAGTCGATTTGAGTTATTGGCGTCGCATTCGGTGGTGACGATCGTCGGCGCGGGGCTACTTGCGTGTTGTACTTGGCTCGGGACAACGGCGGGGATTTACACGACTCAGATCAAAGAGCCGGTTCCCTACGCGGAGTTCTCGGTGCCGCTAACGACGTTTTCGCTGCGCAATCCGCTCATTCAAAAAAAGGAACGGATCGTTCCGCTCAGCAAGCGAGTGAAGGCGCAGTATTTCGCCAATGCGACTTTCAGTCTGTTCTGCCTCGGAGTCTGTTTTTCGGGAATCGCCACCCTGCTTTCGGCGATCGATCGTTATCGTTGGCGGGCGATCGGTTTTGGAATCGCCTTTTTCGTTGTGCAGTCGATTCTCAAGGTCGTCGGGATTTCGGTCGAGGGCGCCGAGAGTCTTCTCTATGGCACTTTGCTGACTTGTTACGACCCTGAGCGATTTGTGGCAATCGCAATGCGGCACCCGGAGAATACCTGGGCCTTCGTAGTGCAGCCGCTCAGCGAAAATTCGCCCTTCTATGAGAACTTTGGCCCGCTGAGCCACTGCGGCTTGCTGCTCCTGCTGGGGGCAGTTGCCTATGTCACCGCACTAATTCGGTTCATCCGCCGTGATCTTCCGGCGCCGCTCTAAGTAGTTGCCCTCAAATGTGGGCAACGGCGGAATCATCCCCCGTTTGACCCCCACAAGTGCGACAAGTAGGCTGTTGAGCACCTACCTTGATCGAAATGTGCTCGGGGACGCTTCAACCCGCCCTGCTGAGCATCCCGCAAATAGGCCGCCGAGCGCGGCGAACCTCTCCTTGGAGTTTCTGGCAATGAAGTGTCGTGTAATTGGGCAGTTTCTCCTTTGCATTGCCGCTCTGCTTATGGCGCAAGAATCGTTGCTTGGTCAGACGGGTAAAAAGATTCTGTTTTTGGCGGGACGCCCGAGCCACGGATATGGCGCCCACGAGCATCATGCGGGCTGCCTCATTCTTGCCAAGTCGATCGAGCAAGGAATGCCCGGCTATAAGTGCGAAATTTATCGCAACGAGTGGCCCAAGGATGAAAAGACGTTCGAAGGTGTCGACACCATCGTCATGTACTGCGATGGCGGCGGAGGCCACCTCGTGATGCCCAAGCTGGCCGAGTGCGATGCCCTGGCGAAAAAGGGAATCGGCATCGTGTGCATCCACTACGGCGTCGAAGTTCCCAAAGGCGAAGCTGGCGTCAAGTTCATCGATTGGATCGGCGGCTACTTCGAGCCACACTGGTCCGTAAACCCGCACTGGGAAGCGAAGTTTGAGAAATTTCCAGACCACCCGATCACACGCGGCGTCGAGCCCTTTAGTTCCGACGACGAGTGGTATTACCACATGCGCTTTCGCGACGAGATGAAAGGCGTCACGCCCATCCTCACCGCGATTCCCCCCGCCAGCAC